>JANOJJ010000164.1:0-4918 GCA_031408155.1 Rubrivivax sp. | reverse complement strand
GTTTTCACAATATATATCCGTACATAACTCCTTTGAAAATTTGGATTTATAGTTAAGACGAAAAAGTCCGCGCAAACTTCCCACTTTTTATGGATGAATTTTAGGCCTCCCATGGCGCGACTCCGTGCCTGCTGGCCCTGGTGGGCGGCGCGCTGACCAGCGTGGGGCTGTGGCTGCTGCGCAGCCCCGACGGCACGGCGTGGCTGCTGGCGCGCTTGCCCGGGCTCGATATCAAGGGTGCTGAAGGGGCGCTGCTGTCGGATGCCTTTGCGGCCGAACGGATTGTCGTGCGCTGGGACCTCGGCCGCCAGTCGGTCAGCATCGACGGCCTGCGAACGCGCGGCCTGCGCTGGACCTGGCACCCGGCCCAGGGCGCCTGGGTCGGCCTGAGCGCCGATTTGATGCAAGCGCGACGGGTCGAGGTGCAGACCGGCCCGACGTCGGCACGGCCGATGCAGATGCCGCGCACGCTGCAGTTGCCCTCGCGGCTGCAGGCGGCTCAGGTCGAGATAGCCGAACTGCAGATCGACACGCTGCCGCCGATGCACGCCGTGCAGGGCCGCGGTATCCGCCTGTGGGAGCCCGGCGGTCGCGAGTACCACGCCGACGCGTTGGCCTTCGATTGGGACCGTGCGCACATCGAGGGATCGGCGTCGATGGGTGCCTATCCGCCGTTCACGCTGCAGGCGCAAGCGCGGCTGGCAGCGCGCACCGAGCCGGGCTTGGTGCCGGCCTGGACCGCCGATGCGCGCGCCACCGGGCCACTGGCGCGGCTGGACGTGCAAGCCATGCTGCACGGCGCGGCGCGGCGCGGCGGTCCGGCGCCGCACCGTCGCTCGACATCGACACGATCATCACGCCGCTGGAAGCCTGGCCGATCGGTCGGCTGCGTCTGCATACGCGCGCGCTCGACCTTTCGGCGCTGCTGAGCAACGCGCCGCAGACCGCCTTGAGCGGACGCATGGAGATCACCAGCAGTTCGTACACCGGCCCGCTGGCGGCCACGGTCGAGCTCGACAACGCGCTGCCCGGACGCTGGAACGAGGGCCGCGTGCCGGTCCGTCGCCTAACAGCAAGGTTGAACGGTCCAGCGCAGGATCGCAGCCGCTTGCTGATCGAGGACTTCGATCTGCAACTGGCCCGGGGCAGCGAGAGCGCCGGCCGCTGGCAGGGCAGCGGCCAGTGGGCCGGACCCACGCTCGTGCTGGACAGCCGGATCGAGGCCTTGCGCCCGCGCTTGCTGGACAGCCGCGCTGCGGAGATGCAGCTCTCGGGCCCGCTGGCCGTCACGCTGGCCGGACTGCCCTCACCCGACCCGTCGGCGAAGGCGGCCGAACGCAAGGGGCT
The DNA here is from genome assembly GCA_031408155.1 of Rubrivivax sp. Classification (GTDB taxonomy): domain Bacteria; phylum Pseudomonadota; class Gammaproteobacteria; order Burkholderiales; family Burkholderiaceae_C; genus Rubrivivax. The sequence continues at coordinate 3,571 of JANOJJ010000164.1, read as the reverse complement.
GACGCTTGAGTTGCGCACCACGCTCGAAGGCCGCATCGAGGGCAGCCCGCATCCCGTCAAGCTGGCGCTGGATGGCATCGCCGATGGCCAGCGCATCGAACTGCGTGAACTGCGCGCCGAGGCCGGCAGCGCACGCGCCGTGCTGGCGCTGAATGCCCGCCGCGCCCCGGGCGACGCCTGGCAAGTGCGCAGCAGCGGCACGCTCACCGACTTCGACCCCCTGCCCTGGTGGCCGGGGTCCGAAGGCTCGGCCTGGCGCAGCGGCAGCCATCGCCTGTCGGGCAGCTGGGCGCTGGATCTGCTGCTGCCCAAGGTACAGCCGGACCTGGCGCCACTGGCCGTGGCGCAGGCGGTGGTGGGCAGCGGCACGCTGCATGTCGAGCGCTCGGTGGTGGCCGGCGTGCCGGTGGCGCTGCATCTCGAACTCGGCCACCAGGCCGGTCTCGGTCCAACGCCCGGCACGGTGCGCGGCGAGGTTGTGCTGGGTGGCAACCGTCTGGCCATTGACGGCCGGGGCAATCCGCTGGGCGACGGCCACGGCGACCAGCTCCGCTTTGAACTGCAGGCTGACAATCTGGCCACGCTGGCGCCGCTGGCGCGGCTCGTGCCCGAGCTGGTTGCCTGGACGCCGCGCGCGGGCAAGGTTGAGGCCTCGCTCAGCCTGGAAGGGCGCTGGCCGGACATCCGCAGTGACGGCAAGGCCACGCTGCAAGGCCTGCAGATCGGCAGGCTCGAAGCGCGCAGCGCGCAGGCCAGCTGGCGCTTCGACACCGCCAGCGACCAACCGCTGCTGCTGCTGGCCGACGTCAAGGGTCTGGTGCAGGGCCGCCAGCAGATTGAACAGTTGCGGGCCGACTTTCGAGGCACCTGGCGCGCGCACCGGCTGGAGCTGTCGGCCGCGCTGCCGGTCAGCCCGCCGCAGGCGCTGGAGGTGGCGCTCGGCCTGCGCACGGCCGCCGGCACGCTGGCGCAAGTGCGCGCCGACGGCGAGTGGGCGGCCGACGGCACCGGCGGTGGACTCTGGACCGGCCGCGTCGCGCAGTTGGCGCTGGGTCCGTGGAGCGGCAGCGCCACGCCGGCGCCGGCCGGCCCGGGCAGCGTCTGGCTCGATGCCCGAGACCTGCGTGTGCAGGCCCGCTACGACGCCAAGGACGGGTTGACCGAGTTGCAGGCCGGCGCTGGCCAGCTACGCCTGGCCGAAGCCGCCACGCTGCGCTGGGACGAAGTACGCGTCGACCTGCGCGGCAAGGCGCCCGCCTTTGCGCTACGCGCCGACATCGAACCCTTTGCGCTGGCACCGCTGCTGAGTCGCGCCCAACCTGCGATGGGCTGGATGGGCGACCTGCGGCTGGCCGCGCGCGTCGACCTCAAGGTCGGCGACCAGGTCGACGCCGACATCGTGTTCGAACGCCGCGATGGTGACTTGCGCCTGTCGGAAGAAAACGCCAGTCAACCGTTCGGACTGAGCGAGCTGCGGCTGGTGGCCAGCGCCCACGACGGGCATTGGCAGATCGGCGCCGCCTTTGCCGGCAAGACCCTGGGCCAGGCTGCGGCGCGGCTGAATCTGCGCCCTCGACCCGACCAGCGCTGGCCAACCGCCGACACCCCGATCGACGGCCTGATCGAAGGCCATGTAGCCAACCTCGGCATCTGGGGCAGCTGGGTGCCGCCGGGATGGCGCCTGTCGGGCGAGCTGCGCACCAGCGCCAGCGTGAGCGGGCGTGTCGGTGCGCCCGACTATGCCGGCGAGGTGCGCGTCAGTGACGTCGCCGTGCGCAACCTGCTGCTGGGCGTGGACGTGAGTCAGGGCCAGGCCGTGCTGCGGCTGAAGGGGGCCGGCGCCGAGATCGAGCGCTTCACACTGCGCGGCGGCGACGGCATGCTGCGCGTCAGCGGGCAAGCCCGGCTGGACGACCAGCCGGGCGTGACGCTCAAGCTCGAAGCCGAGCGCTTTCGTGTGCTCGGCCGAGTCGACCGGCAGCTGATTGCCAGCGGCACGCTCAACCTCGGCCTGACGGGCGACGCCTTTCGAGTCGACGGCACTGTGCGGGTGGACGAGGGGTTGTTCGATCTCGGTCGCAGCGATGCGCCGGCGCTGGACGACGACGTGAGCATTCGCCAGGCCCGCCCAAGCCCCGAAGCGTCCGACGCCAGGCCGCCGCAGCGTCCGCGACGCAACCAGCAGGTAGCCATCGAGATCGACCTCGCCGACCGCCTGCGGGTGCGCGGACGCGGCCTTGACACGACGCTGGGCGGCAAGCTCAAGCTGGGGTCGAGCGCAGGACGGCTGACGCTGCACGGCATCGTCAGCGCCAGCGGCGGCACTTATGCCGCCTATGGACAAAAGCTGGACATCGACCGCGGGATAATGATCTTCAGCGGCGACATCGAGACCCCGATGCTCGACATCCTGGCGCTGCGGCCCAACCTCGACAACCAAGTCGGTGTGGCCATCACCGGAGCGCTGCAGACACCGCGCGTGCGGCTGTATGCCAGCACCGACATGAGCGACTCCGACAAGCTCAGCTGGCTGCTGCTGGGGCGTGCGTCCGAAGGCCTGGGCCGTGCCGACACGGCCTTGCTGCAGCGCGCCGCGGTGGCGCTGCTTGCCGGTGAAGGCGAAGCCCCGACCGATGCGCTGCTGCGCAACCTGGGCATCGACCAGCTGAGCCTGCGCCAGAGCGACACCGACGTGCGCGAAACCGTGATCTCGCTGGGCAAGCAGTTGTCGCGCCGCTGGTACGTCGGCTACGAACGCGGCGTCAACGCCACCACCGGCACCTGGCAGCTGATCTACCGCATCGCCCAGCGCTTCACGCTGCGCGTGCAGTCGGGGCTGGAGAACTCACTCGACCTGATCTGGGTCTGGCAGCGGCAAGACTCCGGGCGCGCCGCAGTGCCCGTGCCAGAATCACCGGCCGTGCCGCCGTAGTTCAATGGATAGAACGGGGACCTCCTAAGTCTCAGATGCAGGTTCGATTCCTGCCGGGGGCGCCAAGATAGGGAATCAGGTAGGCGCACAAAGGCTCAGACCTCTAAGTAAATCAGGTACTTAGGGGACTTTTTCATGCCACGAGGGCGCTTTACGACGCATGACAGCGCACGGCATCATGTGGGCAATTCGCGGAGCAAACCGCTACCCCCATGACCTCGCCCGGATTGCCCACATGCTGACCGATGCCGACTGCCGCAATGCCGCTTGCCCCGAGGGGTCGACCAAGCGCCGTCTCACCGACAGCGGCGGGCTGTTCCTCGAAGTGACTCCCAACGGGTCCAAGCGCTGGTTCTGGCGCTACGCCACCGGCGGCAAGGTGCGGGCGCTGCCGCTGGGCAGCTACTGCAAGCCCGGGGGCGGCAAGGTGCTGGTCAGCCTGAAAGCCGCGCGTGCGGCGCGCGATGCGGCGCGGAACGTGAAGGAAACCGGCGCCGACCCCATCCAGCAGCGCAAGGCCGATAAGCTGGCCGCCAGCATCAGCAGCGTAACCACCTTCGAGGCCGTCGCGCGGGAGTTCCACGCCGACCAGGTCGCCGGCTGGAGCCCGAACCACGCGGCGCAGTGGCTGCGCTGCCT
>JANOJJ010000105.1:0-2325 GCA_031408155.1 Rubrivivax sp. | reverse complement strand
CGCCGCACCGCGTGGCCGGCACGGCCGTCTTCCTGGCCGCCGAAAGGGGCGCGACGCCGTTTGCACTGATGCACAACCTCAAGCACAACAAGGTGCTTCACCAGCAAAACCTGTTCGTCAACGTGCAGCATCACGAGGTGCCTTGGGTCGGCTTCAACCGCCGCTACGAGCTCGAATCGCTGGGCCATGATTGCTGGCAGGTCACGCTGCACTTCGGCTTCAAGAACGAGCCCGACGTGCCCTACGCGCTCAAGCTGCTCGAGGGCCGCGGCATCGAGCTCGATGAAATGCAGACCAGTTACTTCCTCAGCCGCGACCAGGTCATCCCGACGCTGCGAGGTGGCATGGCGCTGTGGCGCGAGAAACTGTTCGCCAACATGCACCGCAACGCCGGTGCGGCGGCCGACTTCCTGAGCCTGCCCACCAACCGCATCGTCGAGCTCGGGACCAAGGTCGAGATCTGATCCCGCCCGGGCAGGGCGGACCTGTGCGCAGGCAGTCGCGCTCCGCTACTTGGCGTGGCAGGTCACGCAGACGGCGCTGCCCAGGTTGGGCACGCGCAGGAAGGTCGGGTTGAACCGGCTGCTCGGTCCGGCAGAGGGCACGCCGTGCGGGTCGTGACACGAGGCGCATTCAACTTCGTAGCCGTCGCCGCTGTCATACAGCCGCAGCTCGTTCTTGTCGGCGACGTTGTTGCCGTTGGTGTCGAACCACTTCAGCCCGGGGCGCGAGGCACCCGGCTGATTGAAGTCGCTGCCTGATTCGGCGCCGGGAAACTTCACCCCCACCGGATGGTCGTTGCGCAGGTCGGTGCCGATGTAGAAGGCATCGAACACCGGGATCCCCGAGGGGTCGTGCTGCGGCCCGTTGACCGAGTGGCAGGACTGGCACTCGCCATAGTTGTTGAACGCTTCGTTGGTGTTGGACAGCGTGCCGTGCCCGCCATCGAACCTCGAGCCCGGCCCGCCAGGCCAGGAGTCGAGGAACGAGGTGTCCTGCAGCGTCGCCTGGCCGGGTCGGGCGCGGCCGCTGCCCGGCATGTTGATGATCGAATCGACGGCGGTCTGGCCATCGTGGCAAGTCAAGCATGACAGCGAGGCGGCACCGGGCTGCGTGACCGGCTGCGTCAGCGTCGGCGTGCCGAGCTGGTTGTAGGTGGCGTACGAGGTGGACCGGATCGTGCGGTTCCACAACGGAAGCGCGACGTTGATACCGGCACCGTGCGGGGTGTGGCAGTAGACGCAGACTTCACCGTAGTCGTTGCGCGACAGCGACATCCAGCCGGCGCCACTGTTGGGCAGGTAGCTCTGGGTCAGGTTGTGGCGGGTGTTGATCACGCCGCCGAAGTTGGGGGCCCTGCTCGGCGGCTCGGCACCCTGCATCAGGGGCACCGCGGATGCCGCCAAGACAAGCGCGGCGATGCGGGCTACGAACGTGCTCTTCATGTCGTGTGACTTCTTCGTCTCGAGCCCGTCGGGCCTGGCTGCGCCTTGTCGAGAGGTGCCGCATCGACATCGCAGCCCTGGCTGACGCGGACGTCCGGGACTCCGCTCGAAGCAGTCTAGCGTGGGGCCTGGACGCCGGCGGCCCGCGAGCACGGGGGGTCGATTGCGCTGTGTCAACAAGCCGTCAATGGCGTGAAGTCCGGCTTGCGTCGACTCGCGTCAGCGGTTGGAGCGGGCGGCCACCGATTGGCGCCGCACGGCCCGCCACGCCATCCGCGCGCGGCTTGTGCCACAGTCACGAGCCGTGGAGGATTCGTCTTGTGAAACTGTTGTTCGTTGCCGACCCGCTGGAGGGTTTCAAGACCACCAAGGATTCGACCTTCGCGATGATGCGCGAGGCCGCCCGACGCGGCCACGACCTGCTGGCCTGTGTGCCACGCGGCCTGCGCTGGCGCCGTGGCGAGCCCGTAACCGCCCGCGCGCGCGAGATCACCTTGAGCGCTGACCCGAACGACTGGTTCGAAGTCGTAGCCGAGCACGCGGCGCTGCCGTTGCGCGACACCGGCGCCATCGTCATGCGCAAGGACCCACCGTTCGACAGCGAGTACTTCTACGCCACCCACCTGCTGGGCCAGGCCGAGCGCGAAGGCGCGTCGGTGTTCAACAAGCCCGCAGCGCTGCGCGACCACCCGGAAAAACTCGCGATCCTGGAGTTCGCGCAGTTCATCGCGCCGACGCTGGTCACGCGTGAAGCAGACGATGTACGCGCCTTCCACGGCGAGCACAAGGACATCATCCTCATCTTAAAAATATGGACATAGTAATTAAAGCTGCTGATACGCCTGAAGAGAAGAAGATGGCAGAAGAAGTAAAAGTTTCC
>JANOJJ010000078.1:0-3982 GCA_031408155.1 Rubrivivax sp. | reverse complement strand
AGGCCTTCGATCGTCGCCATCGGGATGCGCTGCGTGGTGAAGCGCTGGATACGCTGGATCATGCCGACGTCGCGGCGCTCGGCCAGCGTCACCGCCAAGCCTGCGCGGCCGGCGCGGCCGGTGCGGCCGATGCGGTGCACGTAGTCCTCGGCCTTCATCGGCAGACCGTAGTTGATGACGTGGCTGATGCTCGGTACGTCGATGCCACGCGCGGCCACGTCAGTCGCCACCAGCACACGCAGGTGGCGGCGGCGCAGGCCGTCGAGCACGCGGTTGCGCCGGCCTTGGGGCATGCCGCCGTGCAGCGACGCCACGGCATGGCCCAGGTCGGCCAGACGGTCGGCCAGCCAATCGGCGTCACGCTGGGTGCTGGTGAAGACCAGTGCCTGCTCGAGGCTGCGCTCGGTCAGGATGTGGTCGAGCAGCGCGTTCTTGTGCGTCAGGTCGTCGGCCCAGTGCAGGCGCTGTTCGATGTCAGCATGCGCCTCGGTGTACGAGGCGACCTCGATGCGCAGCGGATCGCGCAGCAGTTCGCGCGCCAGGTGGCCCACGTTGCCGGCGAAGGTGGCGCTGGTCATCATGGTCTGGCGCGCAGCGGGCAGCGACTTCGCGATGTGGTGGATGTCGTCGATGAAACCCATGTCGAGCATGCGGTCGGCTTCGTCGAGGACCAGGAACTCGACGCTGGCCAGCACCGCCTTGCCACTGGACATGTGGTCCATCAGGCGACCCGGGGTGGCGATCAGCATGTCGATCGGGCCGCGCAAGGCCTTGAGCTGCGCGCCATAGGGCACACCACCGACGATGCTGGCCACGCGCAGGCCCTGCACGTGGCGGCCATAGGTGGACACCGCCTTCGTGACTTGCAGCGCCAGTTCGCGCGTGGGCACCAGCACCAGTACGCGCGGGCCGTGCACGATGCCCCTTTCACGCCGCGCGGCGTCGCCGCGAGCGGCCAGCACGCGCGTCAGCGCCGGCAGCACGAAGGCCGCCGTCTTGCCGCTGCCGGTGTTCGACGACACCATCAGGTCGCGCCCGCTCAGTGCCACCGGCACCGCCTGCGTCTGCACCGGCGTCGGCGTGGTGTAGCCGGCGTCCTGCAGGGCACGGGTCAGGACGTCGTTCAGGCCCAGATTCTCGAAACTCATCATTGTTCTTTCACAGCATCACCAGCGCAGCGCAAAGCCACGCCGACGGCGCCCATGACGGGCACCGGGGGTCAAGTCGCAAGGAGCTGACGCCTGCCGATGGAGGAGTGGCGGGCTGACGGATCAGGGCGACGGCATCGCCGCCGACCTGCAAGCCCTGGTGTCTCGGAGTGAGAACCCGGGCTGCCCGTCAGAGACCGGCTGCTGAGCCGGTGTCGACGATGGTCGAAGGGGATGAACGGACGGCTTCGCAAGGAAGCCGGAAGGTGGAGTATAGAGGACTTCGGGAAAACCCGCCGCATGGCTGCTTCATACTGCGCTCGCCCGGCTCCGGGTCCTGCGCCGAGGGCCACCCTACGGGCAAACCCGCTGCTCGGTTGAATCAGACATTCGTAATATGCGCATTTGCTAATATCAAAGCCACCCCTTGCCCTGGTCTGTCCCCGGTTTCGCCGTTCGCCTGCGGCAAGCCGCCACCCGAGGTGACCTCTTGCCCCGAACCCATCGGCAATCGTGCAACCGGTCGGCCCGCCAGGCGCGACCCGGGCCGATGCTGCCGTATGGGGCCAAATCCCGATGCGCCACCCGCGGCGACCAAGGGATGATTGCGCGGCCGTCGTGCCCGGGGTTGCCGAACGTGTCAGCAGCAGTTGTGCTGCCTGCGCGCTGCTTTTCCCACTGACTGCGGTCACCGTGACCGAAGGAGATTCGAAGATGCATACCCGTCGCCAGTTGCTGCACCGAAGCGCTGCCCTTGCCGGCGCGCTGGCCGGACTGGGCCTGCTGCCGCAGACCGCGCAGGCCGCCTGGAACAACGCCGCGTTCGAGGCCAAGAGCATGGCCGACCTGATCAAGGCGATTGGGGCTTCCGCTCCGGCCGAGAGCAAGAGCGTGACCATCACCGGCCCTGACATCGCCGAGAACGGCGCCGTGGTGCCGGTGGGATGCTCGACCACCCTGGCCGGCGTCAAGCGCTTGCTGATCCTGGTCGAAAAGAACCCGAGCATGCTTTGCGCGATGTTCGAGCTCGACGATGCGGTCGAGGCGAACTTCTCCACCCGCGTCAAGATGGGCCAGTCGTCCAACGTGATGGCCGTGGCCATCACCGCCGACAACAAGGTCCTGTACGCACAAAAGGAAATCAAGGTGACGCTCGGCGGCTGTGGCGGCTGAACGCCGCAGCCCTTCATCCGTCGCTCGATCCATTTTCCCTTCATTGGAGCAAGACCATGGCAGACCCGATGCGCATCCGCGCCCAGGCCGCCGGTGACAAGACCACCGTGCGTGTGTTGATGAGCCACGAGATGGAAACCGGACAACGCAAGGACTCGGCCGGGAAGGCGATTCCGGCCTGGTTCATCCAGGAAGTCAGCGCCACCCACAACGGCAAACCGGTGCTCGCCGCCCAGTGGGGCGCTTCGGTGGCCAAGAACCCGTTCCTGCAGTTCACCGTCAAGGGTGCCAAGGCGGGCGACAAGATCAGTGTCAGCTGGGTCGATAACAAGGGCGACAAGCGCACCGACGAAGCCACCGTCACCTGAAACCAGGCCCGACGGTCGAAGGCACCCATCGAGGAGACGAATTGATGTCCGGATTGAAGACGGCTGCAGCGCTGTTGTGCGCGCTTCCGCTGCTGGCAGCGGCGCAAAAGAGCGCGGCCGACGGCATTGCCGAGTATCGAAAGATGCTCGAAGACGGCAACCCGGCTGAGCTCTTCGAGGCCAAGGGTGAAGGCCTCTGGAAGCAGCCTCGGGGTCCGAAGAACGCGAGCCTCGAGCAGTGCGACCTCGGCAAGGGCCCGGGTGTCGTCAAGGGTGCGTTCGTCGAGTTGCCGCGCTACTTCGCAGACACCGCCCGCGTGCAGGATCTCGAGTCGCGACTGGTGTCGTGCATGGAGTCGCTGCAGGGCTTGAACGGTGCCGAAATCAGCAAGACGCCGTTCGAGCGCGGCGAGATGGCCAATGTCACGGCCCTGGCCACGTGGATCGCCTCCGCATCGCGCGGTCTGCAGTTCAACCTGCCAACCGCCCACGCCGAGGAGCGCCGCTTCTACGAACTCGGCAAACGGGCCTTTTACTTCCGCGCCGGCTCGCATGACTTCTCGTGCGCGAGTTGCCATGGCGAGGACGGCAAGCGCATCCGCCTGCAGGACCTGCCCAACCTGACCAAGAACCCGGGTGACGGCGTCGGCTTTGCTGCCTGGCCTGCCTACCGGGTGAGCAACGGGCAGATGTGGGGCATGCAGTTGCGCCTGAACGATTGCTACCGTCAGCAGCGCTTTCCGTATCCGGGGTTCGGCTCGGACGTGACGATCGCACTCGGGTCCTACATGGGCATCAATGCGAGCGGTGCCAAGTCGATTGCACCGGCCATCAAGCGCTGATCCAGAGGACCGCCATGCGCGCATTCATCACAGCATCGTCCGTGGTCGCAGCGACACTCGTCGCCGCCGGCTGCGCCAGCGGGCCCACCGCGCAGGACCTCGACGCCCAGTCGAGCGCCATGCACATGGCGGACTTCCGTAGCCAGGGCATCGCGACGGCGGATCGCATCATCCAGGATCTGGCGCAACAGGCGTGCTCGAGCGACAAGCCGCCAAGCCCCGAGCTGGCCCGGCAGATCCAGGAGCAGAACCTGGCCACCATCAAGTGGCCCGCTGGTGCGCAGTACTTCGGCGACTTCCGCGCCGGCGAGCGTCTGGCCCAAAATGGGCGCGGCATGACTTGGTCGGACGCTTCGGCAGACCCGGCGTTGAACGGCGGCAACTGCTACAACTGCCATCAAATCGACCAGAAAGAGATCTCGCACGGCACGATCGGCCCGAGCCTGTGGAA
>JANOJJ010000072.1:0-3135 GCA_031408155.1 Rubrivivax sp. | reverse complement strand
ACCGACGCAGCCAGTCTGAACGCCATCTTTGCAGGGTGGGGCGTCCGGCGGCGGTCGGTTGGCACGCTCCCATCGCGCCTGAGGATCCAGCACGCCAAAGGCCACTATCGCCGCGGTGGCCAGCGCCAGCACCACGATCAGCAGGCGTTGCCAGCGCGAGGTCGGGCGATAAGGAGTGGGGGGAGTTGGCTGCCAACGCGACGGGGACATGGTCGCCACTGTCCCACAGTTGCCGCCCGCGGCCACTTCACAAGGACACCCCCATCGCCTTGTGGCGCGGCCAACTTGCGGCGGTGGGCGTGAACGCATGCGACCCGTCAGAATTGCGCGATCGCAGTCAACCGGTGACTTGTGCCATGAACGCCACCACGGCGCGCTTGAAGATCGGCAAGCCATGACCTGGTCGATCCTCGCCCGCGACAGCGACGGCCGCTTTGGCGCCGTCATTGCCAGCCGCTTCTTCGCAGTCGGCGCGCTGTGCCTGAACGCGCGGCGCGGCGCCGGCGCGGTGGCGACCCAGGCCCTGATGAATCCGCTCTACGGCCCGGCTTGCATCGCAGGCCTGGCGCAGGGGCAAACCTGCGCCGCGGTGGTGGCGGCGCTGATCGCAGCCGATGCTGGCCAGTCCCAGCGCCAGCTGCACGTGCTGGCGATGCAAGGCCCGGGAGCGGCCCACACCGGTGCGGCCTGCGTCGACTGGTGCGGCCATCAAGTGCATGACGACTTCAGCCTGGCCGGCAACATGCTGGCCGGACCGCAGGTGCTGCAGGCCAGCGCCGACGCCTTCGTCGCCGGCGCCGGCCGGCCGCTGGCCGAACGCCTGATCGCGGCCATGCTGGCCGGCGAGTCCGCCGGTGGCGACAAGCGTGGCAAGCAGTCGGCGGCGCTGCTGATCCAGGGCGATGAAGACCGGATCGAGCTCGACCTGCGCGTCGACGACAATGCCGAGCCGCTGCTCGAGCTGCAGCGTCTGTACAGCGTGAGCCTCGAGCGCTTCCAGCCCTTCGTGGCCTGCCTGGCCGGCCGCCACGACGCGGTGGGCGAACTCGATCGCACGCGCATCGAGGCCCGCATCGCGCAGTTCCAGGCCGCGCGCCGCAGCCGCGTCTGATCCCCTCCGTCCCTGCAAGGAGTCGTCCCGATGACATCCCGATTGCGTTGCCTGCTGGCCGCGGGCCTGCTGGCCGCCTCCGCGGCCGCCTCTGCTCAGTCCCTTCGCGTCGGCCTGGCTGAAGACCCCGACGTGCTCGACCCGACGCTGGCGCGCACGTTCGTCGGTCGCATCGTCTTTGCTGCGCTGTGCGACAAGCTGCTCGACGTCGACGAGAAACTAAGTTTCGTGCCGCAGCTCGCGCAAAGCTGGGAATGGTCGGCTGACTCGAAGGCGCTGACGATGAAGTTGCGCCCAGGCGTGCTGTTCCACGACGGCGAGAAGCTCGACGCCGCGGCAGTCAAGTTCAACCTCGAACGCCACAAGAACCTGCCCGGCTCCAACCGCCGAGGTGAGCTGGCACCGCTGGCCAGCGTGGACGTGGTCGACCCGATGACGGTCAAGCTCAACCTCAGCGCACCCTTTTCACCGCTGCTGGCAGCCTTGGCCGACCGCGCCGGCATGATGGTCAGCCCGAAGGCGGCGCAGGCCGCTGGCGACAAGTTCGGCGCCAAGCCCGTGTGCTCGGGGCCGTTCAAGTTTGTCGAGCGGGTGGCGCAGGACCGCATCGTGTTCGAGCGCTTCGACGGCTACTGGAACAAGGCCGCCATTCACTTCGACAAGATCACCTACACGCCGATCGTCGACGCCACCGTGCGGCTGGCCAACCTGAAGTCGGGGCAGTTCGACTTCATCGAGCGCGTGGCCTCGTCCGACATCGACAAGCTGCAGGCCGACAAGCGGTTCAAGCTCTCGCGCATCACCGAGATCGGCTACCAGGGCATCACCATCAACGTCGGCAAGAGCGAGCGCGCCAAGCAAAGCCCGCTGGGCCGCGACGCCCGCGTGCGCGAGGCCTTCGAACTGTCGCTCGATCGCCAGGGCCTGGTGCAGGTGGTGATGGACAACGAGGCCACGGTCGGTAACCAGTGGGTGGCGCCGAGCAACCCCTACTACGCCAGGGGCCTGCCGGTGCCCAAGCGCAATGTCGAGCGCGCCCGCGCGTTGCTGAAGGACGCTGGCGTGGCGAACCCCAGCTTCACGTTGGTGACGCCCACGACCAGCGACGCCCAGCGGCTGGCGCTGGTGGTGCAGGCGATGGCGCGCGACGCCGGCTTCGACGTGAAGATCCAGGCCACCGAGTTCGCGACCTCGCTCAACATGGCCGACAAGGGCGACTTCGAAGCCTACGTGCTGGCCTGGAGCGGGCGCGCCGACCCCGACGGCAATGCCTTCAGTTTCCATGGCTGCAAGCAGCCGCTCAACTATGCCGGCTACTGCAGCGCCGAGACCGACGCGCTGCTGGTGCAGTCGCGCACGCTGCGCGAGCCGGCTGAGCGCAAGAAGGTGTACGAACAGATCGCCGCCCAGGTGCTCAAGGAGCGGCCCATCGTCTACCTGTACCACCGCAACTGGCTGTGGGCCTACAACTCGAAGCTGGCCGGCGTACGCAACGTTCCCGACGGGCTGCTGCGAGTCAGCGGCCTGAAGATGGGGTCGTGAGGCAAGTTCGCCTGACCCGGCGCGAAGCACCGGTTCTCGCGGCATGAGACCGGCGCCGACGCACGACCCCGACGCCACCGTGGTGCGCCCGCCGCACGCGCCGCCGCAGCCGGCGATCGACCCCGACGCCACCGTGCTGCGCGCGCAGCCCCAGCCGTCGAAGCAGGCGACCGATCCCGACGCCACCGTGCTGCGGCCTCGTGCCGGTGCGCCGCAACGCACGCAGGAGCAGGATGCGCCGCCGCCGTTGCGCGCCCCGCTGGCGCTGCAGCCGGGTTTGCGGCTGCACGAGTACCGGATTGAAAAGGTGCTTGGCCAGGGCGGCTTCGGCATCACCTATCTGGCCACCGACGTCAACCTGAACGCCAAGGTGGCGATCAAGGAGTACCTGCCCGAGTCGATCGCCTTTCGCGCCAACGATCGCAGCGTGTCGCCCAACGCGTCGACGCAGCGCGAGCGTTATCAGCAGGGGCTGTCGAGCT
>JANOJJ010000033.1:0-6933 GCA_031408155.1 Rubrivivax sp. | reverse complement strand
CGGCCGCAAGAAGCGGGACTTGTCTGCGACTGGCACCAGCGCAAGCTCTGCATTGAGATCGCGCAGCGCGGCTGGCCTCGTTTGGAAAGGACTGCACGAGCCCGCCGCTCCCCCGCAAGACGAATTGACCTGCACTTCGTGGCAACTCCGATCAGACGCTGACCTGGACCTGCGCCCGGCAGCGCGATCCGCAGCGCAGTTTCATAGGTTTCATGGAGCCTTCGACAATCCACCACAACGACGCAGCAGCGGCCGATCTTGCTCGCACGGCGACTCGGAACTGACATCGGCTCCGTTGTCAGGAATGCTCGAAGGAAGGTTGGGACATCAGGCCAGCGCTGCGCCCGGAATGCGACGCACGAGACGCTTGGTGCGACGCAGTCCGACGCTGCGGGGCTGGTACCGGCTCAACGCACCACCAGCACTGGCAGCGTGCTGTGGGTCAGGACCTTCTGCGTTTCGCTGCCAAGCAACAGGGCCGACATTCCTCGACGGCCGTGCGAGGCCATCACCAACAGGTCGCACCCTTGCAGCTTGGCATGGTCGAGGATGGCCTCCCACGGGCGCAAGGCCTCGACTGTGTGGCCCTGGCAGGTGAGTCCGGCGGCAGCGGCAGCCGTGATCACAGCCTTGACGTTTTCGGCCGCGATCCGCTCTTGCGCGTCGTAGAACTCCTGCGGCGGCACCGGCTGCATCTCGGAGATGGCGCTGTAGGGAAAGGGTTCCTTGACGCTGACAGCGAACAACTCGGCGCCCGCCAGCCGGGCCAGTTCGATTGCCGACTGAACGGCCTTGCCGGTGATCTCCGAACCGTCGGTCGGAACGAGGATGCGCTTGAACATGAGGTCTCCTTTCGCGGTTTCGCCGGAGAAGACCGGCGGCTATTCACAGTGTTACGCGATCGACCCAAGTGTGCTTGACGGGCGTCAAGCGTATGGCGTTGCGCGGTGGCTGCTGGTGCCGCGCCTTCGCTGCTCGGGCAACAGCTGTCGGTGCAAGGCGGGCGCTCGAAAGTCAGCGCGCGATCGTAGAGTGGGTCGGGCAGCCGGGCTGAAACGCAAACAAGCGGCCTTTGGGCCCCGTTTCACTGCCGATCCATCCCGGCGCTGCCGGCTAGACTGGCCCATTCACTGTCCCCGTGCGGAGGTTCCATGTCCTTCAAATCGATCCGATCGTTGTGCGCCGGCCTCGGTGCAATGGTCGTGTACAGCCTGGCCCTGGCCGCTGGCGATGCCGGCATCAAGCCACCGAGCCCGCCACCCAGCAGCACGGTCGACAAGAGCCCGCGCTGCGTGCCGGCAGCCGTCAACGAGTGCCGCAACACCTGCATGAGCAAGAAGTACGACAGCAGCGACAAGCGCGAACTGGACAGGAAGCACAACGAATGCAAGCAGGATTGCATCCGCGGCTGCTGAACAGCGGCGACCCCGCTGCACTGCGCGCGGCGGTACGCGAGGCCGCCGCGCGCATTGCCGGCGATGTGCGGCGCACGCCGCTGTGGCGCTTGCCCGGCGCCGCGCTCGGGCTCGAGCTGGCTGAGGTCTGGCTCAAGCTCGAGCACCTGCAGCTCGGCGGCAGCTTCAAGGCGCGTGGCATGTTCAACCGCATGCGCGCGCTGCCGCTGCCCGCCGCTGGTGTAGTGGTGGCCTCGGGTGGCAACGCCGGCATTGCGGTGGCCACTGCAGCCCGTGCGCTCGGCGTTGTCTGTGAGGTCTTCCTGCCCGAGGTCGCGACCGCGGCCAAACGAGCCGCCCTGGCAGCGTTGGGCGCCACGGTCATCGTGCAGGGCGCGGTCTACACCGAAGCCCTGGCCGCTTGCCTGGCGCGCCAGCAGCACAGCGGCGCCTTGCTGATGCACGCCTACGACCAGCCCGAGGTCGTGCTGGGCGCAGGCACCCTGGCCGCTGAAATCGAAGACGAGGCCGGCCTGCCCGACCGAGTGCTCGTCAGCGTGGGCGGTGGCGGCCTGATGGCCGGCGTGGCCAGCTGGTGCGGTACGCGCTGCCGGGTCGAGGCACTCGAGCCCGAACTCGCGCCCACGCTGCATGCTGCGCGCGAACGCGGCGAGCCGGTGGACGTGAAGGTCGGCGGCCTGGCCGCTGATTCACTGGGTGCCCAACGCATCGGCAGCATCGCCTGGGACCTGAGTCAGCGCTATGTCGCGCAGAGCCACTTGCTGAGCGACAGCGCGATCCGCGCCGCACAGCAGCGCATCTGGCGCGACCTGCGACTGGCGGTCGAACCCGCTGCGGCGCTCGGTCTGGCCGCCTTGTGGAACGGTGTGGTCCAGCCCGCCGCCAGCGAGCGCATCGCGGTGGTGCTGTGCGGCGCAAACTTCGACCCTGCCACGCTGGCCTGAGGGCCGCGCCGACCACAGTCGACGGCCGTGCTGTGGCACAGTGCGGGCCCGCGCACCGCGGCGCTCCAGCCCCTCGCCATGGCCCTCAAATCCACGGTCTACAAGGCCACCGTCCAGGTGGCCGACATGGACCGGTCGCACTACCGTGACCACACCCTGACGCTGGCGCTGCACCCGTCAGAAACCGAAGAGCGGCTGATGATGCGCGTGCTGGCGCATGCGCTGCAGGCGCCCAGCGACGATACCGATACCCCGCTGCTGCAGGCGCGCGGCCTGTCCGACAGCGACGAACCCGACCTGTGGCAGCACGACCGCACAGGGGTGCTGCTGCACTGGATCGAAGTCGGCCTGCCCGACGACCGCCGCCTGGCCAAGGCCTGCGGACGCAGCAACCGGGTGACGCTGTACGCCTATGCCGCGTCCACACCGGTGTGGTGGAAGGGCCTTGCCGACAAGGTGGCGCGCCTGTCCAATCTGGCGGTCTGGCAGATCGACGCTGCGGCCAGTCAGGCCCTGGCCGGGCTGGCCGCACGATCGATGCAATTGCAGGTCACGGTGCAGGATGGCCTGCTCTGGGTCAGCGACGGCGCACAGACCGTCGAGTTGCATCCGCTGCCGCTGAAGGCTGCGACCCGATGAACAAGCCCCACCCCATGCACCAGGCGCGCGTGCTGTTTGCCTTGGCGCTGGGTCTGCTGACCGCCCTGCCCTTGAAGGCCCAACCCTCGATGAGCACCCTGCCCGCTGCCAACTCGCCTGCCACGCCGGCTGCCGACCCGGACCCGTACCGGTGGCTCGAAGACGTGCACGGCGAACGCGCTCTGGCCTGGGTGCGTGAACGCAACGCACACAGCGAAGGGATCCTGCAAGCCGCACCCGGCTACGACAGCCGGCGCCAGGCCATCCTGGAAGTGCTGGACTCGCGCGACCGCATACCCACGGTGCGCCGCATCGGGCCGTGGCTGTACAACCTGTGGCTCGACGCCAGCCACCCGCGTGGCCTGTGGCGGCGCGCCACGCTGGCCGAATACCGCAAGACGCAGCCAGCCTGGGAAACCGTGCTCGACATCGGCGCACTGGGCAAGGCCGAGGGCGAGAACTGGGTCTGGGGCGGCGCCGAATGCCTGGGGCCGACGTATCGGCGCTGCCTGCTGTCGCTGTCGCGTGGCGGCGCCGACGCCACGGTCGTGCGTGAGTTCGATCTGAAGGACAAGCGTTTCGTCGACGGTGGTTTCTTCGTGCCCGAAGCCAAGACCGACCTGACCTGGATCGACCACGACACGGTGTTCATCGGCAGCGACTTCGGGCCCGGCTCGCTCACCGATTCGGGCTACCCGCGAGTCATCAAGCGCTGGCGGCGCGGCCAGAAGCTGGCCGACGCGGCGACCGTGTTCGAAGCCGAGCGCACCGACGTCGGGGCCTATGCCACCGTCGACCGCACACCTGGCTTCGAACGCACGGGGTTCGGCCGCTACACGACCTTCTTCGATACGCGCAGCTTCTTGCTGCAAGGCGACAGGCTGGTAGCCATCGACAAGCCCTCCGACGCGTCGTTCTCGTTCTGGCGTGACCGCGTGCTGATCCAGTTGCGCAGCGACTGGGCGGTGGACGGCCGCACCTGGTCGCGCGGCAGCCTGCTGGTGGCCGACGCCACCGGCTACCTGCGCGGCGAACGCGTGTTGACGGCGCTGTTCACGCCTACCGACACCCGTTCGCTGGGCGGCTTCTCGTTGACGCGCGACCGCGTGATCCTGCACGTGCTGGACAACGTGACCAGCCGGCTCGAGGAGTGGCGCCGCAGCGCGGACCCTGGCGGCTGGCAGCGTCGCGAGGTGACCGCGCCGATGCTGGGCAGCCTGTCGGTGGCGACGCTGCATGACCCGCTGTTGGCCGACGACGCGCTGGCCGAGCAGTACTGGCTCAGCGCGTCCGACTTCCTGACCCCGAACTCGCTCCAACTGGCCAGCGCCGGCAGCGACAGCCGGGAGACGTTCAAGTCGCTGCCGGCATTCTTCGACGCCGATGGCATGCGGGTCGAACAACGCTTCGCGACGTCGAAGGACGGCACGCGCGTGCCCTACTTCGTGATCTGGCCCAAGGGCGCAACGGCCGGCGGGCGCAACCCCACGCTGCTGTACGGCTATGGCGGCTTCGAGGTGTCGCAGACGCCGGTGTATCTGGCGGTGGCCGGCCGCACCTGGCTGGCCCGCGGGGGCGTCTACGTGATGGCCAACATCCGCGGCGGCGGCGAGTTCGGCCCGCAATGGCACCAGGCCGCCATCAAGGCGAACAAGCAAAAGAGCTACGACGACTTCGCGGCGGTGGCCGAAGACCTGATTGCTCGCGGCGTGACCCGGCCGCAGCAGCTGGGCATTCAGGGCGGCAGCAACGGCGGGCTACTGGTTGGCGCGGTGATGCTGCAGCGGCCCGAGCTGTTCGGCGCCGTGGTCTGCCAGGTGCCGCTGCTGGACATGCAGCGCTATCACCAACTGCTGGCGGGTGCGTCCTGGATGGCCGAGTACGGTGACCCCGACAAGGCCGAAGACTGGGCCATCATCAGCCGCTACAGCCCCTACCAGAACGTCAAGGCCGGGGCCAGGCTGCCGGCGGTTCTGTTCACCACCAGCACGCGCGACGACCGCGTGCACCCCGGCCACGCGCGCAAGATGGCGGCGCGCATGCTCGAACAGGGTCACCTGCCGCTGTACTGGGAAAACATCGAAGGCGGCCACGGCGGCGCAGCCGATAACAGCCAGCGTGCCCGCATGCGCGCGCTGGAGTTGACCTTCCTGTGGCAGCAGCTCGCGCCGAAGTGATCGGCCTGCGGCTCCGATGCTGACCTGGATCGACGACGACAGCCCGCTGCCGCCCGGCAGCATGGCCATGGGCCCTGCAGACGACGCGCCGGGCCTGGTGGCCGCTGGCGGCCGGGTCACGCCACAGCGGCTGGACGAGGCCTACCGCAAGGGCATCTTCCCCTGGTACAGCCTGGGCCAGCCGGTGCTGTGGTGGAGCCCCGACCCCCGCATGGTGCTGCCGGTGGCCGACTTCAGGTTGACGCGATCGCTGAAGAAGACGCTGCGCCGCTTCGCCGTCACGCCGGGTTGCGAGCTGCGCGTGGACAGTGCGTTCGGGCGTGTGATCCGCGCCTGCGCCGACACCCCGCGCGCCGGGCAGGACGGCACCTGGATCGTGCCGGCGATGGTCGACGCCTACATCGCCTGGCATCGCGCCGGACGCGCGCACAGCGTCGAAACCTGGGTCGACGGCGAGTTGGTGGGCGGCCTGTACGGCATCGCCATCGGCCGCATGTTCTTCGGCGAATCGATGTTCGCCTGGGCCTCCGACGCGTCCAAGATCGCGTTCGCCGGCCTGATTTGCTGGTGCTGCGAGCACGGCGTGCCCTGGATCGACTGCCAGCAGACCACGCCGCACCTGGCCTCGTTCGGCGCGCGGGAAGTCTCGCGCGAGCAGTTCGAGGCCCATCTGCAGCAGGTGCTGCCGGCAGCCGAGGTCCGGGATTGGACCTATCATCGTTCGCTGTGGCGCCACCTGTTGGGCAGTCCCGACCCCGGACGCGGCGCCCCGGCCTGGGAAGACCGCCCGTGACGCACCCGAAAGAGCTCCCGCTTTCGTCGCTGCAGTTTTACGCCACTGCGCCCTATCCGTGCAGCTACCTGCCCGGGCGACAGGCGCGCTCCCAGGTCGCGACACCCAGCCACCTGATCCATGCCGATGCCTATTCCACCCTGGTGGCGGCCGGCTTCCGGCGCAGTGGCATGTTCACCTATCGGCCCTATTGCGACGGCTGCCGTGCCTGTGTGCCGCTGCGCGTGCCGGTGGCCGGGTTCGAGCCCTCGCGCAGCCAGCGCCGATCGTTCGTGTTGCACAAGCACTTGATTGCGCGCGTGCTGCGCCTGTGTTTCGTGCCCGAGCACTACCAGCTCTACCTGCGCTACCAGTCGGGCCGTCACAGTGGCGGCGGCATGGACCACGACAGCGTCGACCAGTACACCCAGTTCCTGCTGCAAAGCCGCGTCAACTCGCGGCTGGTGGAGTTTCGCCAGCCGACTGCCGAAGGCGGGCCCGGAGCGCTGAAGATGGTGTCCATCCTCGACGTGCTGGCCGACGGCATCTCGGCCGTCTACACCTACTACGAGCCCGATGCCCATGCCAGCTACGGCACCTACAGCGTGCTCTGGCAGGTCGAGCAGACCCGATTGCTCAAGCTGCCCTACGTCTACCTGGGCTACCTGATCGCCGACAGCCCGAAGATGGCCTACAAGGCCCGGTTCAGGCCGCACCAGGTGCTGCTGGACGGGCGCTGGCGGGCCCCGGGCTGACTACAGTTCGCGCGCCGCGAGCATGCGGCGCAGCCGGCCCGCGGTGCGGATCGCCAGCGCCTGGATCGTCAGCGACGGCGACTCGCCGCCGCCGCTGCTCGGGAACACGCTCGCGTCGACGACAAACAGGTTGCGCCAGCGGTGGCTTTGGCAGTCCCGGTTCACAACCGAGGCGCCCGGGTCGACTCCCATGCGGCAGCTTCCGAAGACATGGGTGGCGTTGAACGCGTC
>JANOJJ010000013.1:0-3229 GCA_031408155.1 Rubrivivax sp. | reverse complement strand
GGGTACTTGGCCACCAGGTCGGCACGGGTGCTGTAGAGCGGCTCGCGGTGCTGCGGAACCGGGTCGGGGAAGTTCCAGACCAGCGCACGCGCCTTGGCGTTGCCGAACGGGTGACAGCCGTGGTTCTTCATCGCCACGCGGATGATCGCGCCGCTGGGGTCGGTCTTCCAGTTCTTGCCTTCGGCGGCCTTCTGCTCGGCTTCGCTGAGCTCACTCCACCAGCCCAGCTTCTTCAGCAGCAGGTGGTCGAACTCGGGGTAGCCGGTGGTCAGGTCGGCGCCCAGCGAATGGGATCCGTCAGCGGCCAGCAGCGACACCCCGTCGCGCTCGACCCCGAAGTTGGCGCGGAAGTTGCCCCCACCGTCCATCACATGCCTGGACGTGTCGTACAGGTTGGGCGAACCCGGGTGCTTCATCTCGGGCGTGCCGTAGCAGGGCCAGGGCAGGCCGAAGTAGTCGCCGTCGAGCTGGTAACCGGTCTCCTTGTCGACGCCGCCCTTGGCGCGCAGTGTCTTCACGTCGAAGACCTGCATGTTGCGCATGTGGGCCTTCAGCCGTTCGGGGCTCTGGCCGGTGTAGCCGATGGTCCACACGGTCTGGTTGATTTCACGCAGGATCGACTCGACCTCCGGCTCGTCCTGGGCGCCCTTGCCCTTGACCAGCTTGAGGTTCTTGACCAGTTCCTTGTCGAAGCCCAGCTTTTGCGCGAGCTGGTACATGATCATGTGGTCGGAGCGGCTTTCCCACAGCGGCTCGATGACCTTCTCGCGCCACTGGATCGAGCGGTTGGACGCGGTGACCGAGCCGCTGGTCTCGAACTGCGTGCACGCCGGCAACAGGTAGACGGTGCGGTTGGCGTTGGCGCCCTGGCTGGGCATGGCCGCCATCGCCGCGGTAGCGCTGGGGAAGGGATCGACCACGACCAGCAGGTCGAGCTTGTCCATCGCCTTCTTCATCTCCAGCCCACGCGACTGCGAGTTGGGTGCGTGGCCCCAGAAGAACAAGCCGCGCAGGTTGCTGTCCTGGTCGATCAGTTCGTTCTTTTCCATCACGCCATCGATCCAGCGTGACACCGTCATGCCCGACTTGCTCATCATGCCCGGTGCGTACTGCTTCTTGATCCACTCGAAGTCGACGCCCCAGGTCTTGGCGAAGTGCTTGAACGAACCTTCGGCCAGACCGTAGTAACCGGGCAGCGAATCGGGGTTGGGGCCGACATCGGTGGCGCCCTGCACGTTGTCGTGGCCGCGGAAGATGTTGGCGCCGCCGCCGCTCTTGCCGATATTGCCCAGCGCCAACTGCAGGATGCACGAGGCGCGCACCATCGCGTTGCCGATCGTGTGCTGGGTCTGGCCCATGCACCAGACGATGGTGCTGGGGCGGTTCTCGGCCATCGTCCTGGCCACCTGCAGGCAGGTGGCCTCGTCGACGCCGCAGGCTTCTTGCACCTTGTCGGGCGTCCACTTGGCCAGTACGTCCTCGCGCACCTTGTCCATGCCGTAGACACGGTCCTCGATGTACTTCTTGTCTTCCCAGCCGTTCTTGAACACGTGGTAAAGCACGCCGAACAGGAACGGGATGTCGGTGCCCGAGCGCAGGCGCACGAACTGATCCGCTTTGGCGGCGGTTCGAGTAAAGCGCGGGTCGACCACGATCATCTTGCAGCCGGCTTCCTTGGCGTGCAGCATGTGCAGCATCGACACCGGATGCGCCTCGGCCGCGTTGGAGCCGATGTACAGCGCCGCCTTGGAGTTCTGCATGTCGTTGTAGGAGTTGGTCATCGCGCCATAGCCCCACGTGTTGGCCACGCCGGCCACGGTGGTGGAATGGCAGATGCGCGCCTGGTGATCGCAGTTGTTGCTGCCCCACAGCGTCATCCACTTGCGCAGCAGGTAGGCCTGCTCGTTGTTGTGCTTGGACGAGCCCACCACATAGACGCTGTCGGGCCCGCTTTCCTTGCGCAGCGCGAGCATCCTGGCGCTGATCTCGGCCAGCGCCTGGTCCCAGCCGATGCGCTTGTACTTGCCATCCACTAGCTTCATCGGGTACTTCAGGCGGTACTCGCCATGACCGTTCTCGCGCACCGCGGCCCCCTTGGCGCAATGCGCGCCGAGGTTGATGGGGCTGTCGAACACCGGCTCCTGGCGCACCCAGACACCGTTCTCGACCACCGCGTCGATCGCGCAGCCGACCGAGCAGTGGCCGCAAACGGTGCGCTTGACCTCGATCTTCTTGGCGCCGGCAGCGTCCTTGGCCGGGTCAGCCGCCTGCGCACGCTTGACCAGCAAGAGCTCAGAGGTGGCAATGCCGGCGCC
Source organism: Rubrivivax sp. (assembly GCA_031408155.1). Lineage (GTDB taxonomy): Bacteria > Pseudomonadota > Gammaproteobacteria > Burkholderiales > Burkholderiaceae_C > Rubrivivax. Next base: position 914 of record JANOJJ010000013.1, on the reverse strand, counting down.
CACCCCCAGGCCCGAGCGGCGCAGGAAGGCGCGACGGTCCATGGTGGGAATGGCGCGTGCCACACCCCGGGCCAGGCTGGACACCAGCGATGACGAGGTGGCGGCGGTGGATTGACTGCGGCGAGTAAGCAGCATGACTTCTCCTGCGGGTGGTCACTGTCCGGCCAACGCGGCAGCCGACAGGCGCCACGGCGGACAGCAAGGAAACATTGAAACGGCGGCTTAAACCCGCGCCGTCCGGTAATACTGCAGCACGTGCTGTGTCACCTGGTAGCCGCCGCCGGCCTCGGGATGCGCCTTGGGCGCAGCGCCGACGGGTGCGGCCGGTGGAGCCAGCGGCAGCACCGCGGCCACCCCGGCCAGGGCCCCCACGACACCGACCCCGGCGAACACGGCGCGGCGATTCAGCGGCGAACCTTTTTGCTCGTTCATGTTGTCTCCTGGCGTCGGCAGGCATCGAGAGAACAACCCTCGACCCGCACCCTGAAGATAGTGCAACGCTTTGATCAAGGCTCAATCGGGGAGTCCCCTGTCCCTGGCCCCGACTTGTCGCGCCAGCAACGACAACTTGTCGCACCGGCCGCGGCGCGGGGGGACTGCAAATCGGGCCCACCCGCCGGGCTTGAAGCCTGGTCGGCCCGGCGCAGCCGTGCCCTGCACTGCTGACGGCGGCGGCCGCGCCCGGCGGCGCCAACGCCGTCGCCCGGCGAGCGCGCGCAGGCAGGCCTTTTCGTCGTCAGCCGGCCAGCACCTGAACCAGCACCGCGGCGGCCTGTTCGCATTGCGCGCGGTCGACGTCCAGGTGCGTCACGGCGCGCACGGTGCGAGGGCCGAAGGCGCTGACCAGGACGCCGCGTTCGCGCGCGCGCGCGCTGACGGTCGGCGCGTCCATCGGCAGCGCTGCCGGCAGGTGA
>JANOJJ010000004.1:0-2429 GCA_031408155.1 Rubrivivax sp. | reverse complement strand
AAGAAGTAGGTGTTGAAGAAGATCGCCTGCCCAACCATGATCAGCCCCCGTTCGAACAAGGACGGCTTGGCAATGTTGATGAAGGTCATCAGGTGCATCCGCTCGTTCTCTGCCTCGTCCAGAAGCTCGCGGATCCAGCCTTCGTCCTCGCGGATGTGGCGGAGCGATTTCAGGTGTTGCAGAAGTCCGCCGACCATGCCGGGCACGGCGGCCACGGTCTCGAGTACGACCGCACGATGGCCATAGCGCCTGGCGAAGAACAGGTCCGCAAGCAAGCGCAGCAACTGGGTCGTGGCCTGTGCAAAGCGGTCGGCAAAGCCCTGTGGGGCATGCGGCTCCGGTGCCAGCGATGGGTCCATCTGGATGTCCTGCGTGGGCTGATCGAGCGCTCGATGGTCGCGGCCGGCACCGGGTTGGTCTGTATGCCAACGCACGCAACGGGCAGTGGGTTGGATCGTCCGGGCGCCACGACGTCGACACCGCCAACGCCTGTTCCGACGCCAGCTCGGAATTGGTCGTCGGCCGAGCGTTGCGCGACGAGATCGTGCAGGCGTCCGCGATGACCCTGACACCCGATAAAGTCAGGACGCTCGACGCGCGCTACCTGCCGCATGCCGTGGTCGGCCTGCAATGAGGTCCGACCTTGCCCAACCACCGGAGACAGCCATGACCAACCCCATCCCCGCCACAGCCCTGCAACTGCGTTCATTGATCTCGGCCGACGGCGTGCTCGAACTGTCGCTGCACGACGTGAGTGTGCCCGCACCGGCCGAGGACGAGTTGCTACTGCGCGTCGAAGCCTCGCCGATCAACCCGTCGGACATCGGGCTGCTGTTCGGTGCGGCCGACCTGGCCACGGCGCGCGTCAGCGGCACGGCAGAACGGCCGCTGGTGCGCGCCCATGTGCCGCCGGCGCTGATGAAGTCGATGGCGGGTCGGATCGGCCAGTCGCTGCCGGTGGGCAACGAAGGCGCTGGCACGGTGGTGGCCGCCGGTGCCTCACCCGCAGCGCAGGCGCTGCTGGGCCGCACGGTGGCGGCGATCGGCGGCGCGATGTACGGCCAGTACCGCGCAGTCAAGCTCGACCAGTGCCTGCCTTTGCCGGCCGGCGCCAGCGCCGTGCAGGGCGCGTCGTGCTTCGTCAACCCGCTCACCGCGCTGGGCATGGTCGAGACGATGAAGCGCGAAGGCCACAGCGCGCTGGTGCACACGGCGGCGGCATCCAATCTCGGCCAGATGCTGAGCCGCATCTGCCTGAAGGACGGCATCGGCCTGGTCAACATCGTGCGCAACCCCGAGCAAGCGGCGCTGCTGCGTGGGCAGGGGGCGCTGCACGTGTGCGACAGCAGCACACCCGACTTCGCCGACCGGCTGACCGACGCCCTGGTCGCCACTGGCGCCACCATCGGATTCGACGCCACCGGCGGCGGCACGCTGGGCGGGCAGATCCTGGCCTGCATGGAAGCAGCGATCAACCGCAAGGCCACTGAATACAGCCGATATGGATCGAACACGCTCAAGCAGGTCTACCTGTACGGCGGCCTGGACACCGGGCCGACCGAGTTCCGGCGCAACTTCGGCATGGCCTGGAGCATGGGCGGCTGGTTGTTGTTCCCGTTCCTCGGTCGCATTGGCGCGGCGGCCACGCAGGCACTCAAGCAGCGTGTGGCGGATGAACTGAGCACCACCTTTGCCAGCCAGTACAGCCAGCAGGTCTCGCTGAGCGGCGCGCTGTCGGCCGAGGCCATCGCCGCTTACGGCCGTCGCGCCACCGGCGAGAAGTTTCTGATCCGCCCCTGAAACCAGGCCACGACGCGGTACCCCTGCTGCTCACGTTGTTGATTGGGCCGGCGACCCGGAGCGTTCCTATACTGGCGCGGACCCAACCGCGATCGGAGACCGTCATGAAAAAGGCTCTTGTCTTCTGCGCCGCAGCGCTGGCAACCGCGCAGGTGGCCACCGCTGCACCCACCGTCGTCTCGGGTGTCACCACGGGGGGGGCCGCTGACCCGGTCTTCAACGGCCTGATCAACCAGTTCCGCACCGACCTTGGCGGCGGACCGAATGGACTGGGTCCATGCGCGCCGACGCCATGCACCAGCGGCCGGCGCGAGGTCAACTGGGACGCAGTTCCTGAAGGGTCTAGTTCGCCCAACAACTTCTCGGGCAACTTCTTCAACGGGCAGACGGGGGTCGACGCGCTCGGACGCCAGCGCGGCATGTCGCTGTCGACGCCGGGCATCGGTTTTCGCGTCAGCGCCACCGACTTCTCGGTCGAAGCCCCTGGCTTCGGCCCCGGCGAGTTCGACCCCTTCAGTGCGTCGCGCCTGTTCGCGAGCCTGGGCAGCAACATCACGGACGTCACCTTCTCGGTGCCGGGCTCGCCAGGCCTGGCAGCCGAGGTGTCGGGCTTCGGCGTGGTGTTCTCG
>JANOJJ010000002.1:0-6161 GCA_031408155.1 Rubrivivax sp. | reverse complement strand
AGACGCTGGCCGAGCTGATCGCGATGATGGCCTGCGCTTGCACCAGACCGCTGGCCAGCATCAGCAAGAAGCCGGTAAGCCACGACAGCAGGTGTGACGCCGGGCGGATCAACGATTGCTTCGACATGGGGAATCCTCTCTAGTCCATTGGGGTGTGGAGGGGCTCGGGGGCGGCCAGGGTCAGGGCTCGCTCACTGTACGCCGATGGCATCGGGCGCGGGCGCCGAAATCGCCGAAGACGAACAGGACACCCTGGCCAGGGGGGTGGCTCGCGATCACCCGCGATTGGCGCGCGCTGCGGCCCGCAGCGGGCAGTTGCGCGGTATGGCGTTCATCCGCACTGGCTTGATCCTGCTGATGATGATCGCGCCCATCGCCGTGGGCTTGGCCTGGCGCTACATGACCGGCTGGCCATCTGGACCATGATGCTGGCGCAGTCGGGTGACACGCTCGGCACCCGTGCAGCCCTGGACGAGGCCTTGCCCATCCTGCACAGCGCCGCCCGCGCAGGCAGGGCGCAGTTGGCGCTGGCGTGGCTGGCCTGGCACGAGCAGCGGCCGGCGGTGGCAACACAGATGCTCGGCCGCTTTGACGCGCCGTCGCGCACCGGCAGTGAAGTCGGCCCCGGCACCTACATTCGCCGCTCGACCGATGCCTTGTGGCTGGCGCTGCAGGCTCAGCTCGGTGACGAAGCGCTGGCGCGCCTGCGCGCCGCGGCAGAGGGCCTGTCGGACGATGCGGCACAGCAGCTCGTGCTGGGTTGAACTTTATTTTGGCAAGGCTGCATCCAGGCGGCCCGCTGGTGGCCAGTGACGAAGGTGAGCAACACGCCACACCCTCTTCAAACCACCCTGGACGGAGCCCTGCCATGACCCATCGATTCACCGCCATTGCCCTCGCCACCACCTGCGCGACGCTGCTGCTGTCGGCCTGCGCTGGGATGTCGTCACCCAGCATGACCTTCAAACAGGACAGCCTGCCCGACGCCGTCAAGGTGCCGGCCGGCCACAAGGTCGCGCTGGAGACGTCAATCGCGGCGCGATCGCCGATTTCCTCAAAGGTTACAAAATAGCCGGCGACAACTCGACTTACCTGTCCGAGCAGTTCATCCTGCAGCAGGGCACGAAGGCCAACGCCTTCATCAACTACGAGAGCTGGCTGCTCAGCCTCAACGCCAGCGGCAAGCTGCGCGAGAAGCTGCGCCTGATCTACCCCTTCGAAGGCGTCAGCACGGCCGACTACCCCTTCATGCTGCTCGACGAAGGGCGCCGCGCCGACTACCTGAAGATCACCGAATACCTCAAGGGCGACGCGGCGCAGACCTGGCTGGCGCGGCAGACCCTGCGCCGGCCGATCCGCCCCGAGGTGGCGGCCAAGGTCGAGGACCTGCTGCCCAAGGGCGCCCTGCAGATCGAGCTGCCGTTCTCGCCCGACCGCGCGCTGGCCGACGGGCTGATCGCGGCCTACCTCAACGAGTTCCGGACGCCGATTGCGAGCACCTTCGTGCTCGACACCAGTGGCAGCATGCAGGGTGGCGGGCGCCGCCAGCAACTGCTGCAGGCGATGAACTACATCGCTGGCGCCGACGCGTCGCTGACCGGCCGCATCGCCAAACTGACGAATCGCGAAAAGGTCTGGCTGCAGCCGTTTTCCGACGTGCCGTACCAGCGCACCGCCTTCGAGGTACCCGCCGGCGCGGTCGGCAAGGGCGTGCAGGAACAGGCCGATTCCGACGCCAAGCAAAAGGTCCTGGCCGGCGTGCGCGATTTCGCCGAAGGCCTGCAGATGAACGGCGGCACCGCGCTCTACGACGCGGTCTACGAGTCGCTCAAGCACATGCTGGCCGAACGCAGCAAGAACCCGAAGTACCAGTACTCGGTGGTCGCGTTCACCGACGGTGAGGTCAACAAGGGCCGCAATTTCGAGCAGTTCAAGCAGGACTACGCGGCGCTGCCCGAGGACGTCAAGGCCATTCCCGTGTTCTGGGTGCTGTTCGGCGAGGCCAACGAGGCCCAGTTGAAGGAGCTCGCCAAGCTCACCGGTGGGCAGGTCTTCGACGCCCGCAAGCGCTCGCTCTACTCGGTGTTCAAGGACATTCGTGCCTACCAGTAGCACGTTGATGGCGCGGCTGCTGCGCATGGCCACCGCGCCTGCTCACTGGGTCGCGCTGGCACTGGGCGCGGCGGTGCTGGTGCTCAAGGGCCTGGGTTACCTGGGCGCGGCTGGCCTGCCGGTGGCGCTGCTGGGCTATGCCGCCGGCTGGGTGATCGGCGGGATGTGGCTGGGGCTTCCGTCGTGGAACGCAGCCGAGTGGGAAGCGCTCGACTTCAAGGACGAGGGCGATGCGCGCGAGGCGATGGAGCGTGCGCTCGACGGCGTGCGGCGCCTGACCGAATACAACCCCGAGAACAAGATCCCGGCCAGCCTGCAGACCCGCGTGCTGGAGCTGTGCAAGGCGCTGGACGAACTGCTGCGGCAGTGGGAACGCAGCAAGGGCAACCTGTCGCTGCAGGACAGCTTCCACGCTCGCCACATCGCCATCAGCTACTTGCCCGAGGCGCTGAACACCTACCTGTCGATCCCGGCCAAGTTCGCCACCAGCAAGGTTCTGGACAACGGCAGGACGGCGGTCGACACTTTCAAGGACACCATCGCCGAACTCGAGACCAAGGTGCGCCAGCTCGGCGACGACCTGGCCTCGCAGGACGCGCACGCGTTCCTGGTACACAGCAAGTTCCTGAGCCAGAAGTTCGCGCTGCAAGGCCTGGAAGCGCCGTCACTCAACCTGCCGAAGAAGGAATCCTCATGAGCACTGCGCCTGTCGCTCCCACCACCCCGGTCTTCACGCTCGAGCCGCCCACGGTCATCACCCCGGTGGCGGTGGAAACCGCACGCGAGGCGGTGCCGCTCAAACCCGATGTGCAGAAGCAGGTCGACGACCAGGTGCTGCGCTTCATCGACGCGCTGGCCAGCGAGGACGTGCATTCGGACGCCTTCAAGTCACGCCTGGACAGCGCCTTCGCGCTCGGCAAGGAGGAGATCAGCAACGCATCGTCGTTGATGCAGGGCCGCTTCATGCAGCGCAACTTCGTGGGCATCGAGGACAGCGCGGCCTACAAGGCGATCGACGCCATCCGCGGCCAGCTCGACGAGCTCAACCCGGGCAAGGACGGCGACCTGCTGCAGCCGCGCAAACTGCTCGGTCTGATCCCGTTCGGCAACAAGCTCGAAGGCTACTTCCGCAAGTACCAGAGTGCGGCCGAACAGTTGAAGACCAGCATGGGCCAGCTCTACGCCGCACGCGACGACATGCAAAAGGACGTGGTCGATGTCGAGGCCACGCGCGCCAAGCTGTGGGAGGCGATGACCAAGCTGGCCGCCGCGTCGCGCTTTGCGACCCAGCTCGACACCAGGCTGGACGACAAGGTGAAGTCACTCGAGGCGACCGACCCGCAGAAGGCACAGGCGCTGCGGCAAGAGGTGCTGTTCTACGCGCGCCAGAATCTCACCGACATCCAGACCCAGCAGGCGGTGTGCGTCAACGGCTATCTCGCGCTCGACGTGCTGAAGAAGACCGGCCGCGAGATGATCAACGGCTGCACGCGAGTGGCCACCACCGGCATGAGCGCGCTGGCGGTGGCGCAGACGGTGGCGCGCGCCACCGGCAACCAGATCCGCGTGATGGAGATGCTGCAGGGCGTCAACGCCACCATCGGCAACCTGATCAGCGAGACCGGCCGCGCACTCAACCAGCATGTCGACGCGACCACGCAGTTCGCCAGCAATCCGATGCTGGGCATCGAGAAGATCAAGGAGATGTTCGACCAGACCTTCCAGGCGATGGACGCGATGGACAACTTCCGCGCCAAGGCGATTGACGTGATGGGGCAGAACAACGCGCTGATGCGCGAGCAGCTGACTCGCGCCGACACCTATGTCGACCGCACGCGCCAGGCACAGGCCAAGGACGCGGTGGCCGCTGCAACGCCGCCGCCGGCGGCGATCGGCGGGCCGGTGAAGATGTGAGGGCGTGGTCTTGGGCGACGCGAGCGAGGGGGCGGTTTTAAGTGCGAAGTGCATCACTTGGGTTCAAGCCGACCGGCATCTCCGCGCTCAAGTTCGTCGGCTGTCTGCACGTCCAAGCGCCCAGCTTGCTTCACCTGACCGGTATGGCCCCGTTCTCGCGGATCAGCTCAAACCCTGCGGGACTGCGGGCAAAGGCCAAGAAGCGCGCGACGGCTGGAGTTGGAGTCGCCTTCGTTACGAAGAACGACTGGCGAACGAAACGGTACACGCCCTGATCGACATTCTGCGCGCTCGGTGGCACGCCGTTGACCGAAAGCGGTCTTATCTTGCCAGCGCTTTGCTCGACAACCGTCATCGTGGTCATGCCGAGCGAGCCGGCAGTATTGGCGAGCTCGTTCGCCATGTCGCCTGATCGGGGCAGCACCTTGACCGCCTCAGCCATGCGAAGCTCTTTTAGGCATGGGATGCCCGCACGCATGACTTCCGCATCCACCTCAGAATCCGGTCTTGTGCGTACCGCGATCGCCATATCGGGACCGCCCAGCGCACTCCATGTCAGGGTCTTGCCGGCGTAGATGTCGCACACTTGCTGCTCAGCAAGACCCGCAATGGGAACGGTCGCGTTTACTGCAAACACGACGCCCATCCTTGCGACTTCATGCGCGGCCATCTGTTGGGAGGCCAACTCGGCGCTTGACAGACCATGGCTGGCCAATGCGATGTCGATCTTGCCCTCTGCAAGGGCCTGCAGTCGAGCCTTCGTGCCGAGCCCCTTCCCCAGCTCTACCGCAATGCCAGGATTCTGTGCTTGGAATGCCTTGGCCAGCGACGTCGCGAGCGGCATCACCCCCGTTGAGCCGTCAATGAAGATCCTCTCTGGGGCTTGGGCGTTCGTGTTGATGGCAAGGGCTGCGCCGAGCATGAGTCCGCAACTACGAAGTATCCAACGCTCCAGCATGTTCGCCTCCAGGACAGGTGGTGAGAGTCTCATGAGATGCAGATGCATCCGGGCTGCGTGGTGTGACCCCGGTCGCACCCAGCTGATCAACGTGTTCGAAGTCGAGAGCGCCCGGCCGGAGCGGGGCACGATGGTCGACCTGCCTGGGTATGGATTTGCGAAGGCGGCCAAGAGCGTCAAGCGTGACTGGCCCGAGATGATCGAGGGTTACCTTCTTCAGCGCGAGAACCTGGCAATGGTCTTCGTGCTGGTCGACGGACCCATCGGGCCGACCACCCTCGATGTCCAGATGCTCGACTGGCTGCGCTACAACGGCGTTCCCCACACGATCGTGGCCACGAAGTTCGACAAGGTGAAGTCGTCGAAGCGGGCGACCCGTAAGAAGGAACTGGCCGCAGGCTGTCAGCTCGACCAGGGTGATGTGGTGTGGGTGAGTGCGTCGAAGGGCGATGGCATCGACGCCCTGCGGGCGCTCGTTCGGAACTGGGTCGGCTGAGTTCGTTAGCGTCGGCTCATGCCGCTCGTCGACCTCCCCGCCGTCTCCATCACCGGAACGGGCTTGTTCACACCCCCGGAATCGATCAGCAACGCGGAGCTGGCGGCGTCGCTCACCGAGTCGGCTCTCAAGTGGAACGCCGAACACGCCGAGGAGATCGCGGTTGGAGACCTCGTGGAGCGACCACTCCCTGATGAGGAGTTCATTCTGAAGGCGTCGGGGATCAGGTCGCGGTTCGTGATGGAGAAGTCGGGGGTGCTCGATCCGGCCCGGATGCGGCCCCGGTTGGAGACCCGATCGGAGGACGAACTGGGCCTTCAGGCCGAGATGTCGATGCCGGCGATCCACGAGGCGTTGGCGCAGGCCGGTCGTGCCCCCGCCGATGTCGACGCGGTGATCGTCGGCTGGTCCAATCTTCAACGCGCCTATCCCGCTGTCGCCATCGAGATCCAAGATGCCCTTGGTGCTGCCGGCTGGGGCTACGACATGAACGTTGCGTGTTCGTCGGCGACGTTCTCGATCCAGGCTGCCGTCGATGCGCTCCGCAACGGGAGCGCGAACTGTGTCGTCGTGGTGAACCCAGAGATCACGTCGGGGCACAACAATTTTGAGTTGCGCGACTTCCACTTCATCTTCGGTGATGCCTGCACGGCACTCGTGTTGGAGCGAACCGACGATGCC
>JANOJJ010000851.1:0-9743 GCA_031408155.1 Rubrivivax sp. | reverse complement strand
GTCCGCTGTCCAGCGCGGCCGGGGTGGCCCTGCTACGCCAGGCCAACGCCGAGGGGCTGCCGGTCACCGCCGACGTCAGCGTCCATACTCTGCACCTGACCGACGTCGACATCGGCAACATCAACGCCGATATGCGCCTGACCCCTCCGCTGCGCCAGGGCGCCGACCGCGACGCTCTGCGCGCCGGCCTGGCCGACGGCACGATCGATGCGCTGGTGTCCGACCACAACCCGGTGGCCGAGGACATGAAGAACCCGCCCTGCGGCGCGGCCGAGCCCGGAGCCACCGCGCTCGAGCTGCTGCTGCCGCTGGCGCTGCGCTGGGGCGCCGACCACGGACTGCCGCTGACACGAACACTGGCCCGCGTGAGCTGCGACCCGGTACGCGTGCTGGGTGATGCGCTGGGGTCGCTGGCGTCCAGTGCCGGGCGGCTGGTCGACGGTGGCGTGGCCGACATCTGCCTGTTCGATCCCGCTGCCGAGTGGTTGGTCACGCCTGAGCAGTTGTGCAGCCAGGGCAAGCACACGCCGTTCTCCTTCAAATCGACCGGCATGGCCTTGCGTGGCCGCGTGCGCACCACCCTGGTCGCCGGCACGATCGCCTTCGACCGCCGTTGATGCGCAGTCTGCGCGGGGCCTGGCGCCTGCTGCGCGCGGTGCTGCACATCGGGCACGGCCTGGGCGTGGTGCGGCTGTGTTTCCCGTCGCTGGACCGGGTCGGTCGGCAGGCCCGCATCCGCTGGTGGTCGACCAAGATGCTGCGCCTGCTGGGGCTGCAGCTGCAGCTGCAGGGGCAGTTCAGGCCGGGTGCCAAGCTGATCGCTGCCAACCATGTGTCGTGGCTCGACATCATGGTCGTGCACGCGGTGTACCCCGAGGCGCGCTTCGTGTCCAAGTCCGAGGTTCGACACTGGCCGCTGGTGGGGCGGCTGGTGGACGCGGCCGACACGCTCTACATCGAACGCGAACGCAAGCGTGACGCCCTGCGGGTCGTGCACCAGAGTGCCGCGGCGCTGCGTTCGGGCGACACGGTGGCGGTGTTTCCCGAAGGCACGACCGGGCCCGGACACGAGCTGCTGCCCTTCCATGCCAATTTGCTGCAGGCGGCGATAGCCACCGCCACGCCGATCCAGCCGCTGGCGCTGCGCTTCGCCGACCGGCGGCATGCCGTCAGCCCGTCGGCGCTGTGGCTCGGCGACACCACGCTGGCCAGCAGTCTGTGGCTGCTGGCCTCGGGGGATGGCCTGGTGGCGCATCTGCATGCCCTGCCGGCGCGTGCCAGCAGCCACGCCGGGCGCCGTGCGCTGGCCGAAACGCTGAGAATCGACATCGTCTCGGCGCTGGCCGCGATCGACCGCCTGCACCGTCCCTCATGACCGCATCCCTCATCTCCTTGCGCCGTGCTGGCGTCAACGTCTGCAGCGGGCCCGCGCGGTGAGCTGCCTGCTCGCGTTCGACGACGAGATGGCGCTGGCGCGCCGGGTGGCCGATGCGTTGGGCTGGCCGTTGTACGAAGTGCAGCGTCATCGTTTTCCCGATGGCGAGACCCGCCTGCGACTGCCGCCGCGATTGCCCGGCCGCGTGGCCATCGTGCGCGGCTTGCAGCAACCCAACGCCAAGCTGACCGAGCTCTGCCTGACGGCCGCCGGCGCGCGCGAACTTGGCGCCGCTGAGTTGGCGCTGGTCAGCCCCTACCTGGCCTACATGCGGCAGGACGTGGCGTTCACCGCCGGTGAGGTGGTCAGCCAGCGCCACCTGGGCCGGCTGCTGGCGGCCTCGTTCGAGCTGGTGATCACGGTCGACCCGCATCTGCACCGCGTGGCCACGATGGACGAGGTGGTGCCTGGCCGCCGCGGCATTGCGCTGACGGCGTCATCACTGCTCGGGCGCTGGGTGGCCGCGCAGGTGCCCGGGGCCCTGTTGGTGGCACCCGACGAAGAGGCCGACCAGTGGGTGGCGGCCGCGGCGCGACAGCGCGGCCTGGACTTCGTCATCGCGCGCAAGCTGCGCCGCAGTGACTATGAAGTAGAAGTTAGCTTGCCGGCTGCCACGGTGCAAGGACGGGCGGTCGTGCTGCTCGACGACGTGGCCAGCACCGGCCGCACCCTGGTTACGGCGGCGCAAGCCTTGCTGGCGCGCGGCGCGGCCAGCGTCGACGTGGCCGTGACGCATGGCCTGTTCGTCGACGACGCGATCGACCAGCTGCGCCATGCAGGCGTGCGCCACGTCTGGAGCAGCGACTCGGTGCCCCATGCCAGCAACTGCGTCAGCGTGGCGCCGCTGCTCGCGGCGGCGTTGAAGGACTGGTAGCGGCCGCGACTGGCGTCAGGCCTTGCCCTGGTCGGCCACTGCCGCCGTCGCTCTGGCAACCGCGTCGGCGTCGCCGAGGTAGCGCCTGCCGATCGGCCTGAGGTCGGCATCGAGCCCGTACACCAGCGGCACCCCGTTGGGGATGTTCAGGCCGACGATGTCGGCGTCGGCAATGTCGTCGAGGTACTTGACCAGGGCGCGGATGCTGTTGCCGTGTGCGGCGATCACCAGCCGCTGGCCCGAGCGGATGGCCGGAGCGATGTGCTCATGCCAGCACGGCAACACGCGTGCCACCGTGTCCTTCAGGCATTCGGTCAGCGGGACCTGGTCGCTCGCCAGCCTGGCGTAGCGGATGTCGCCGCGCTGGCCGCGCGGGTCGGCCGCGTCCAGCACCGGCGGCGGCGTGTCGTAGCTGCGGCGCCAGATCAACACCTGCTGGTCACCGTATTGCCTGGCCGTGTCGGCCTTGTTCAGGCCTTGCAGTGCGCCGTAGTGGCGCTCGTTCAGGCGCCAGTCGTTGACCACCGGCAGCCAGGTCCTGTCCATCTCGTCCAGGCAGAGCCACAGGGTCCAGATCGCGCGCTTGAGCACCGAGGTGTAGGCAAGGTCGAACTCGTAGCCTTCGGCCTTGAGCAGTCGACCGGCCTGCTGCGCCTGCGCGACACCGGTGGGCGTCAGCGGCACGTCGGTCCAACCGGTGAATCGGTTCTCGAGATTCCAGGTCGATTCGCCGTGGCGGATCAGTACGAGCTCGTGCATGGTGGCGGTCGGTCCGACATTGAAAGGCTGCAGGAAACCGCAAATTCTATAATTCAGCCCCTTTGCCAACCACGAGCAGCGCGCTGCCCCAACCGTGAAGTTCATTCTCGAGAACTGGCACCTGATCCTGATCGCCTTCGCCACTGGCGGCTGGCTGGTTTGGCCGATGGTCAACAAGGGCCGCGCAGGCGGTGTATCGCCGGCCGAGGCGGTCCGCCTGATCAACCGCGAGAAGGGCGTGCTGGTCGACGTCGGCGAGCCGGCCGAATTCGCCAGCGGCCATGCTGCCGGAGCGCGCAACGTGCCGCTGGGTTCGCTGGCAGGTTCGAAGGACCTGCCGGGCAACAAGACGCTGCCGCTCATCGTGCTGTGCCCGACCGGGTCGCGTGCCGGGCGGGCCGTCGGGCTGCTGCGCAAGGCCGGCCATGAGAACGCGGTGGCGCTGGCTGGCGGGACGGCGGCCTGGCGCGAAGCCAGCCTGCCGATCGACAGGTCCCGCTGAGCGCGGCGCGACGGCCAACCGCAAGCAAGGGCTTGGTCATGCCTGGACAATCGGATCCTTGTCCTTGCTGAGGGAGTCGGCATGAACGCCGTACGCATGTACACCACCCAGGTCTGCCCCTACTGCGTGCGCGCCAAGGCCTTGCTGCGCCAGCGCGGGGTGGTTCAGATCGACGAGATCCGCGTCGACCTCGACCCGCGGCAGCGTGACCACATGATGCAAATCACCGGTCGGCGCAGCGTGCCCCAGATCTTCATCGGCGAAACCCATGTCGGAGGCTGCGACGACTTGATCGCACTCGACCACAAGGGTGCACTGGCGCCCCTGTTGGCCGCCTGAGTGCGGCTGGGCGTCGGGGGGCCTGGCCCATAATCGCGCGTTTGCCTGCCGCCCCCTGCGACGGGCCCTTCACCACAGAAGAGACGACCGATGGCCGACGAAGCGACCCCCGTGTTCCAGATCCAGCGCATGTACCTCAAGGACCTGTCGCTCGAGCAACCCACTTCGCCGCAGATCCTGCTCGACCAGCAGCAGCCGCAGGTCGACATCAACCTCGGCGTTGCTGCCGAGCAGGTGGCCGACGGCATCTACGAAGTCGCCGTCACGGCCACCGTGACGACCAAGGTCAAGGACAAGGTGCTGTTCCTGGTCGAGGCCAAGCAGGCCGGCATCTACGAGATCCGCCATGTTCCGCCGGACCAGATGCAGGGCATCATCAGCATCGTCTGTCCGCAGATGATTTACCCCTACCTGCGCGCCATCGTGTCCGACATCTGCACGCGTGCCGGCTTCCCGCCGATCATGCTGACCGAGGTCAACTTCCAGGCCATGTTCCAGGCCCAGCAGGAACAGCAGGCTGCGCAAGGCAATGGCTCGCGCATCATCACCGGCGTGAACTGAAGCCGCGGCCTGCGTTGATGGCTACGGCAGGCCGACGGTGAAGATCGCCGTGCTCGGCGCCGGTGCCTGGGGCACGGCTCTGGCGGCGGCGGTCTCGGCACGCAACGAGGTGCTGCTGTGGGCGCGCAGCGCCGACCATGCCGATCGGCTGGCCGCCGAGCGGCTGAACCGCCGTTATCTGCCCGAGGTGCCGCTGCCGGCCGCGGTTGCCATCGGCGCTGACCTGGCTGCCGCGCTCGCCCATGCCGCGGGCGGGCTGCTCGTCATCGCCACCCCGATGGCAGGCCTGCGCGGCATGCTGGAGGTCGTGCCGGCGACGCAGGCGACGGTCTGGTTGTGCAAGGGCTTCGAGTCCGACTCGGGACTGCTGGGTCATGAGATCGCGCGCGCACTGCGACCGGGAGCGCCTTGCGCCGTGCTGTCAGGCCCGAGCTTTGCGCTCGAGGTGGCGCGCGCCCAACCGACCGCGTTGGTAGCGGCCAGCGAAAGCCGCGCACTGGTCGAGACCATCGTCGAGGCGATTCACGGCGACGCGCTGCGCGTCTATTCATCCGACGACGTGGTCGGGGTCGAGGTAGGCGGCGCTCTGAAGAACGTGCTCGCCATCGCCACCGGCCTGCTCGACGGACTGGCCGGACCTGGCTTGGCCGGTGCACCCGGCCTCAATGCGCGCGCCGCCTTGGTCACCCGCGGCCTGGCCGAGATGACGCGTCTGGGTGTGGCCTTGGGCGCGCGCGCCGAGACGTTCATGGGGCTGTCGGGTCTGGGCGACCTGGTGCTTACCGCCACCGGCGATCTATCGCGCAACCGCAAGGTCGGTCTGCTGCTGGCCTCGGGGCTGGCCTTGCCCGAGGTGCTGTTGCGGCTCGGTCATGTGGCCGAGGGCGTCTACACCGCGCGCACCGTGGCCGATCGTGCGGCACGGCTGGGTGTGGAGATGCCGATCACGCAGGCGGTAGTCCAGGTGCTCGAAGGCACACTGCTGCCGCACGACGCGATGCACGGTCTGATGGCGCGCCAGGCCCGCGCCGAAGTCTGATCAGGCAGCACCCTCGAAGCCGTTTTGCCGCCAGGCCTCGAACACGGCCACCGCGACGGCATTGCTCAGGTTCAGGCTGCGTTGGCCGAAGCGCATCGGCAGCCGCACCTGCTGCGCGTCGCTGAACTCCATGCGCAGGGGTGGCGGCAGACCGGCACTTTCGCAGCCGAAGATCAACCAGTCGCCAGCCTGCCAACGCTGCTGATGGTGCGGCGTTTTGGCCTGGCTGGTAAAGGCAAAGCAGCGCGATCGATCCGGGCCGGCGGTGGCCTGCCATTGGGCCCAGCTCGGATGGCGACGCACGGCGGCGAACTCGTGATAGTCCAGGCCGGCCCGACGCAACAGCTTGTCGTCCATCGTGAAGCCCAGCGGCTCGATCAGGTGCAGCTCGCAGCCGGTGTTGGCGGCCAGCCGGATGACGTTGCCGGTGTTGGGCGGGATCTCGGGCTGCACGAGCACGATGCGGAACACGGGCGAGCGACCGGATCAGGCTGAACGAGGCGGTGCAGGCGCGCGCGCCAGAATCCACAGGTCGACGCGCGCGGCACCGGCAGCCAGCAATACCGAGGCAGCTTCGTGTGCGGTCGCGCCGGTGGTCATCACGTCGTCGACCAGCCCGAGATGCAGTCCCTGCATGCGGGGCCGCATCGCGGCCGACACCACGAAGGCACCCTGCAGGTTGCTCATCCGGTCCTGGCGTGAAAGTCTTGTCTGCTGACGGGTGTCGAAGCGACGCACCAGCGCTCGTGCATGGGCCGGCACCGCCACGGCGCGCGCCAGTCGTCGTGCCAGCTCCCAGGCCTGGTCGTAGCCGCGCGCGGCCAGGCGTTCGTCCGACAAGGGCACGGGCACAAAGGCCTGCGGCGCCGGGGCTTGTGCCTGCCGCGCCGCATCGAGCAGGCAATCGACAAGCAAGGGCGCAAGCTCTGGCGTCTGGTTGAACTTGAAGCGCGTGATCAGGCGGTCCCAGGGGAATTCGTAGCCCGCAACACAAAAGCAGCGCTCGAAGGGCGGCGGCTGGTGCAGGCATTGGCCGCAGCGTGATACGCCTGCAGGCAGCTCGAGTGCGCAGCGCTCACAGCGACAGCGTGTGGCTGCGAAGTACTGCCGGCACGGCGGGCACAAGCGGCCCGAGGTCCAGCCTCGACAGACCTCGCAGGTGCCGCCCAGTCCGGCCGCGAGCGACCGGCCCGGCTCGACTCGGAGGGGGGTTGCCATCAGCTCAATATACTTCTCCGATGCAAGCCGAGCGCAGCGCCAACGGACCCCGCGGCCGCCAGTTGGACGCGATGGCGCTGGCGCGCACCAGCCGGCGATTGCTGGCCACTGGCAGCGTGCCTTGGTTGCATGAGGAAGCGGCCCGCCGGATGGCCGAGCGGCTGCCGATCATCAAGCTGCAGCCCTCGGTCGTGCTCGACTGGAGCGGCCCATTGGGCGCCAGCGCAGCACTGCTGCGCAGCGCCTATCCGGCCGCCCGGCAACTCGCGCTGTGGCCCGACAGCACCCAGGCTGCGCCGGTTGCGGTCACGCCAAGGCGCGCCTGGTGGGACTGGTGGCGACAAGCCACGCCTCAGCCCGAGACCGTGACCGCTGACCAGGTCCCGGCCGGTCGCGCTCAGCTGCTGTGGTCGAACATGCTGCTGCAGGGCTGCGCAGACCCGCCCGCGATGATCGAGGCCTGGCAGCGAGCCACGGCGGTCGGGGGCTTCCTGATGTTCTCGACGCTGGGCCCGGGCACTTTGACTGAACTGGCTTCGATCCATCGAGCCCGCGGTTGGGGTGTAGCGATGGCGCCTTTCGTCGACATGCATGACCTAGGCGACATGCTGGTGCAGGCGGGATTCGCCGACCCGGTGATGGATCAGGAACAGCTGACCCTGACCTGGCCTGATGCGAACGCGATGCTGCGCGAACTGCGCGCGCTGGGCAGCAACGTATCGCCACTGCGCCACGCTGGTTTGCGCACGCCGCGCTGGCGCGACCGGCTGCTGGCGGACCTGAGTGAACGCGCAACCGCCGGCCGTCCGTCACTGACCTTCGAGCTGGTTTATGGTCATGCCTTCCGTGCCGCGCCACGCGCGCCGATGCAAGCCCAAACCAAGGTGTCGCTGGACGACATGCGATCGATGATCCGCTCATCCAGGCCGTGATGGCCCGACCGTCGGCAGCGCGACGCCACTGGCAAACGCGACGCGAGCGTGAAGCGAGGCGCCTGCTAGCTGAGCTAGAATCTTCAGGCTTTGCGCCTGCTCAGCATTTCTCGTGATTGCTGCTGTCAGGTGGTCAATTTCCGGCTTCGCCGTCACACCCCTCTCGTCGATGAATTGCGTTACCTGTCCCCTTGCATGGGCGTCCCGGCAGCCGCCCGCCTCAGGGGGCAGCCGGCGGCCATCGGGGCAAGATCGACCGGCCGCGCTGCAGGGTGCTGGCGGGGTTTTCCGATACGCTGCGCTGGCCCCGGGTGCCGTTGCGCTCACCACAGACTGAATCGTTGTTGGAGCTGATGGGACGATGAACACGAAGAGCACTTTTCGGCCGCAGCGCCTCATGAACACCGCCAACCCCGGGCTGCGCCCAGCCCGCCCCCCGCGGGAGTCAGCGACAGGGGCAAAGCCACATTTCCTCGTGCGCCTGTCCAGGGCTGTAGCGACGCTGGCTGCCTTGCTGGCCACGCAATGGGCGATGGCGGTGAACGACCTGCCCGGCGGTCCGGCTGTCAATCAGTTCGACCTGCACCCGCCGGCCACGCGCATTGCCGCCGAGCAGATCTCGCTGCATAACATCATGCTGGTGATCTGCCTGGTGATCTTCATCGCGGTCTTCGGCGTGATGTTCTATTCGATCCTCAAGCACCGAAAGTCCGTCGGCCACAGGGCCGCGAACTTCCACGAGAGCGTGGCCGTCGAGATCGCCTGGACGGTCGTTCCCTTCCTGATCGTGATCGGGATGGGCGCCATGGCCACGCGTTCGGTGGTGGCGATGAAGGACACCTCCAATGCCGACCTGACCATCAAGGCCACGGGCTACCAGTGGAAGTGGGGGTACGACTACCTGAAGGGCGAAGGCGAGGGCATCAAGTTCGTGTCGACGCTCGACGCCTCGCACCGCGAGATGTCCGATTCGGGCAAGCCGCAGGGTGACGACTACCTGCTCAAGGTCGACAACCCGCTGGTGGTGCCGGTCGATCGCAAGATCCGCATCGTGGTCACCGCCGACGACGTGATCCACGCCTGGATGGTGCCAGCCTTCGGCGTCAAACAGGACGCCATACCCGGCTTCGTGCGCGACACCTGGTTCCGGGCCGAGAAGACCGGTGACTTCTACGGCCAGTGCGCCGAGCTGTGCGGCAAGGAACACGCCTACATGCCGATCCACGTCAAGGTGCTCAGCCACCCTGACTACACCAAGTGGGTCGATGCAAAGAAGAAGGAAGCGGCTGCCGCTGCCGATGATCCGGCCAAGCAGTGGAAGCTCGACGATCTGGTGGCTCGCGGCGCGAAGGTCTACGCCGCCAACTGCGCCGTCTGCCACCGCCCCGACGGCAAGGGCGCCGGGCCGATCAAGCCGCTCGACGGGTCGGCCATCGTGCTGGATGCCGACAAGGCCCGGCAGATATCGATCCTGCTCGAGGGTGCCAACAAGGGTGCCATGCCGGCCTGGAAGCAGCTCTCCGACACCGAGCTCGCCGCCGTCATCACCTACACCAAGAACACCTGGGGCAACAAGACCGGACAGCTCGTGCAGCCGTCCGAGCTGGTTGCTGCCCGCAAGTAAAGCCGTCGAGCAGAAGGATCCCCCATGAGCGCAGTTCTTGATCACCCCGGCGGCCAGCACGGCGAGCACACGCACGACCATGGTCACCCGCACGGCTGGCGTCGCTGGGTGTACGCCACCAACCACAAGGACATCGGCACGATGTACCTGCTGTTCAGCTTCACGATGCTGATGCTGGGCGGCGTGCTGGCGCTGGGCATTCGGGCTGAACTGTTCCAGCCCGGCCTGCAGTTCGTCAACCCGCAACTGTTCAACCAGTTCACCACCATGCACGGCCTGATCATGGTGTTCGGCGCCATCATGCCGGCGTTCGTCGGCTTCGCGACCATCCGCCCGAGTGGGTTGCCCAACGCGGCCAACTGGCAGGTGCGGGTGATCCCCAACAAATACCCGGCCCTGCGGGTGGAAGGTGAGCTCAATAATCGCGGCTATGGCATGTACGATGTGATGAACGGCATCG
>JANOJJ010000816.1:0-3839 GCA_031408155.1 Rubrivivax sp. | reverse complement strand
TGCTGCTGGGTGATCTCGGTATCACGCTTGACGGATTCCGTCTCCCGCTCGATTTCCTCGTTGCGCAGGTACCAGAAGGCCGAAATGATCGCGGCCAGGAACAACAACACCGACAGCAGCGGCGCCAGGGTGGCGAAACGGTCCTGGCGCGCAGGTGACTGCCGGCGCCACCAGCCGCCGAACAGACGCCGGGCTCCGGCCAGTTGTGGCGCGGGGGTGGCGTCGGTGCTGCGGGGCCTGGGCATGGGGCGATTATCCCGGCGAGCTGACGGCGGCTCGCTCACGATCGACGCATGAATGTTCTAATATCATAATGTGAAATGTCTTGGCACTATTTGAAATTATGAAACTTGTGCCAAACTACCAGCCACCTTAGAAACAGCTTGAAGCAAGGAGACAAGCATGTCCGCAGTGCCGGAATCATTTTTCAGCGCAGCCGCCAACGACACCGACGCGCAAGAGACGCGTGAATGGCTCGACGCGCTGTCCGCCGTCATCGCAACCGAAGGCCCGGAGCGCGCGCATTTTCTGCTTGAGCGCCTGATCGAAGAGGCACGCCAGGCTGGCTTCGACACACCGTATTCCGCCAACACGGCCTACGTCAATACGATCGACCCGAGCGCCGAAGAGCGCAGCCCCGGCAACCTCGAACTCGAAGGTCGACTGCGCGCCTACATGCGCTGGAACGCGATGGCGATGGTCGTCAAGGCGAATCGCCTGAACCCCGACGACGGCGGCGACCTGGGCGGCCACATCAGCTCGTTCCAGTCGCTGGCGCACATGTTGGCGGCCGGCTTCAACCACTTCTGGCACGCTGAGACTGCCGGCCACGGTGGCGACTTGCTATACCTGCAGGGCCACACCGCGCCTGGCATCTACGCCCGCGCCTATCTCGAGGGCCGCCTGAGCGATGAGCAACTGCTCAATTTCCGCCAGGAGGTGGGCGGCAAGGGTTTGTCGAGCTACCCGCATCCAAAGCTGATGCCCGAGTTCTGGCAGTTCCCCACCGTGTCGATGGGTCTGGGCCCCTTGATGGCGATTTACCAGGCTCGATTCCTGAAGTACCTGCACGCGCGCGGCATTGCCGATACCGCCAAGCGCAAGGTCTGGGTCTTTTGCGGCGACGGCGAGATGGACGAGCCCGAGAGCATGGGCGCCATTGGCCTGGCGGCGCGCGAGAAGCTCGACAACCTGATCTTCGTCGTCAACTGCAACTTGCAGCGCCTGGACGGGCCGGTGCGCGGCAACGGCAAGATCGTGCAGGAGCTCGAAAGTGAATTCCGCGGCTCGGGCTGGAACGTCATCAAGCTGTTGTGGGGCAGCAACTGGGACCCGCTGCTGGCGCGCGACAAGCAAGGCGCGCTGCGCCAGCTGATGATGGACACGCTGGATGGCGACTACCAGGCCTTCAAGGCCAACGACGGCGCCTTCGTGCGCAAGAACTTCTTCGCCCGTGACCCGCGCACGCTCGAACTGGTGGCCAAGATGAGCGACGCCGATGTCTGGAACCTGCGCCGTGGCGGCCACGATGCGGGCAAGGTCTACGCCGCCTTCCACCGCGCGAACCAGCACAAGAACCGGCCCACGGTGCTGCTGATCAAGACCGTCAAGGGTTACGGCATGGGCAAGGCCGGTGAGGGCAAGAACACCGCGCACCAGACCAAGAAGTTGACCGATGAAGACATCCGCTATATGCGCGACCGCTTCAACATCCCGATTCCCGACGGCGAACTGGCCAAGATTCCGTTCTACAAGCCGGCCGACGACACACCGGAGATGAAGTACCTGCACGAGCGTCGGCAGGCGCTGGGAGGCTACCTGCCCAAGCGCCGCGTCAGGGCCGACGAGAGCTTCACCGTGCCGGCGCTGGACAACTTCAAGGCCGTGCTCGAGGCCACCGCCGAAGGCCGGGAGATCAGCACGACACAGGCCTACGTGCGCTTTCTGACCCAGCTGCTGCGCGACCAGGCACTCGGTCCGCGCGTGGTGCCGATCCTGGTCGACGAAGCGCGCACCTTCGGCATGGAAGGCATGTTCCGCCAGATCGGCATCTACAACCCCGAAGGTCAGAAATACACGCCGGTCGACAAGGACCAGGTGATGTACTACCGCGAGTCGACCAACGGGCAGATCCTGCAGGAGGGCATCAACGAGCCCGGCGGCATGGCCAGCTGGATCGCTGCAGCGACGTCGTACTCGACGAACAACCGCATCATGGTGCCGTTCTACATCTACTACTCGATGTTCGGCTTCCAGCGCATCGGTGACCTGGCCTGGGCGGCCGGAGACATGCAGGCGCGCGGTTTCCTCCTCGGCGGCACCAGCGGGCGCACGACGCTCAATGGAGAGGGCCTGCAGCACGAAGACGGCCACAGCCACATCCTGGCGGGCACCATCCCCAACTGCATCAGCTATGACCCGAGCTTCGCGCACGAGGTCGGCGTGATCATCCACCATGGCTTGAAGCGCATGGTGGAAAGGCAGGACAACGTCTTCTACTACCTGACGCTGCTCAACGAGAACTATCCGATGCCCGGCCTCAAGCCCGGCACCGAGGAGCAGATCATCAAGGGCATGTACCTGCTGGAAGAGGGCGCCAACAAGACCCCCCGCGTCAACCTGCTGGGCAGCGGCACCATCCTGCGCGAGAGCCAGGCAGCGCGCAAACTGCTGGAAACCGACTGGGGCGTGGCGGCCGCTGTCTGGAGCTGTCCGAGCTTCAACGAACTGGCGCGCGACGGCCAGGACTGCGAGCGCTGGAACCTGCTGCACCCGACGGCCGAACCGCGCGTGCCCTTCGTAGCGCAGCAACTCGGGGCGCATGCCGGCCCGGTGGTGGCCAGTACCGACTACATCAAGAACTATGCCGAGCAGATCCGCGCCTTCATTCCCAAGGGCCGCGCGTACAAGGTCCTGGGCACCGACGGCTTCGGTCGCAGCGACTTCCGCAGCAAGCTGCGCGAGCACTTCGAGATCGACCGCCACTACATCGTGGTGGCGTCGCTGAAGGCGCTGGCCGACGAAAGCAGCGTGCCGGCAGCCAAGGTCGCCGAGGCGATCGCCAAGTACGGCATCCAGGCCGACAAACAGAACCCCCTGTACGCGTGAGCGTGACTTGGGGTTAAAACCTGCGGCCAGCGGCCGCGGTGAGATCCCGCCTTGTGGAGACAAGACAAGATGGCACTCATGGAAGTCAAGGTCCCGGACATCGGTGACTTCAAGGAAGTGGCAGTCATCGAACTGCTGGTCAAGCCCGGCGACAGCGTCGCCGCCGAGCAGTCGCTGCTGACCGTGGAGTCGGACAAGGCGTCGATGGAGATTCCATCGTCGCATGCTGGCGTGGTCAAGGAGCTCAAGGTATCGCTCGGCGACAAGGTCGGCGAAGGCAGCCTGATTGCGCTGCTGGAAGTGGCCGATGGCGCCGCGGCCGTCCCGCCGCCGGCCCCTGTGGCTGCTCCTGCTGCTGCAACGGCTGCACCCGTTGCAGCGGCCGCCGCCCCGGTGGCTGCGCCGGCGGCAGCCGCCGGTCCGGTCGAGGTCTTCGTACCCGACATCGGTGACTTTGCCGAGGTGGCGGTGATCGAGGTCTTCGTCAAGCCCGGTGATGCGATCAAGGTCGAGCAGAGCCTGATCACGGTCGAAAGCGACAAGGCGTCAATGGAGATCCCGTCGTCGCACGACGGCACGGTGGTCAAGCTGTTGGACAACGTCGGCGACAAGGTCAGGAAGGGTTCGCCGATTGCCGTGCTGCAAGGCGTGGCTGGCGCCGCGGCGCCGGCCGCACCGACTGCCGCCGCTGCCACACCTGCGGCAGCGGCTGCACCCGCCGCTGCCGCGCC
>JANOJJ010000815.1:0-13287 GCA_031408155.1 Rubrivivax sp. | reverse complement strand
GGCAAGACCACGCTGACCGAGAAGCTGCTGCTGTTCAGCGGCGCGATCCAGATCGCCGGATCGGTCAAGGCCCGCAAGGCCAGCCGACACGCCACGTCGGACTGGATGGAAATCGAGAAGCAGCGCGGCATCTCGGTGGCGTCGTCGGTCATGCAGATGGAATATCGCGACTGCGTGATCAACCTGCTCGACACCCCCGGCCACCAGGACTTCAGCGAGGACACCTACCGCGTGCTGACCGCGGTCGACGCGGCGCTGATGGTGATCGACGCCGCCAACGGCGTGGAGCCGCAGACGCGGCGGCTGCTGCAGGTCTGCCGGGCCCGCAATACCCCCATCCTCACCTTCGTCAACAAGATGGACCGCGAAGTGCAGGAACCGCTGACGCTGATGGACGAGATCGAGCGCGAGCTCGGCATGAGCGTGGTGCCCTTCACCTGGCCGGTGGGCATGGGCAAGTTCTTCGGCGGCGTGCTCGACCTGCGCAAGCAGCAGATGCGCGTGTTCGCGCCCGGCGCGCAGCGCGCCACCAACGACGACGAGATCATCCAGGGCCTGGACAACCCGTTGCTGCAGGAGCGCTTCGGCGCGGCCTACGAGCAGGCCGGCGGCGAGGTCGAACTGGTGCAGGAAGCCGCCCCGCGCTTTGCCGAGCCCGAGTTCCTGGCCGGCCGCCAGACGCCGATGTTCTTCGGCTCGGCGATCAACAACTTTGGCGTGCGCGAGGTGCTCGACGCACTGGTCGACCTGGCCCCGTCACCCGGTCCGCGCGGCAGCATCCAGCGCCTGGTGCAGCCCGACGAGCCCAAGTTCACCGGCGTGGTGTTCAAGATCCAGGCCAACATGGACCCCAGCCACCGCGACCGCATCGCGTTCCTGCGCGTGGCCAGCGGCCACTTCGAACGCGGCATGCGGCTGAAGGTCGTGCGCTCGGGCAAGGAGCTGCGGCCGAATACGGTGGTTTCGTTCCTGTCGCAGCGGCGCGAGTTGCTCGACGAAGCCTTTGCCGGCGACATCATCGGCATCCCCAACCACGGCGTGCTGCAGCTCGGCGACACCATCACCGAAGGCGAAGCGCTGCAGTTCACCGGGCTGCCGTTCTTCGCGCCCGAGATGTTCCGCGCGGTCGAAGTGGCCGACCCGCTGCGCACCAAGCAGTTGCGCGCGGGCCTGACGCAACTGGGTGAAGAAGGCGCGATCCAGGTCTTTCGCCCTGTGGCCGGCAGCGTGTTGCTGCTGGGCGCGGTCGGGCAACTGCAGTTCGAGGTCGTGGCGCACCGGCTGGAGCACGAATACGGCGTCAAGGCGCGCATCCTGCCGGCGCGCTACAACGTCGCGCGCTGGGTCACCTGCCCTGACCACAACGGTGGCGCGAAGGAGCTGCAGCGCTTCATCGACGGCAATGCGCATCGCGTGGCGCTGGACGCGGTGGACGCGCCCACCGTACTGCTTGAATTCGCCGGCGAGCTGCGCGCGATGCAGGACAACTGGCCGAAGATCCAGTTCCACGCGCTGCGCGAGCACGCGGGGCTGGTCTTTCAGAAGCAGTTGGACGGTTGACGCTGTCCGCGCTCAGCACGCAAGTCGAGCGTTATTCAGCAGCACCGCGATGTTGCTGGCCAGGCTGTCGCCGCCGGTGAGCGCAGCCACGCGCCGCGGCAGCCCGGCAGCGCTCACTTGCAGGTCTCGTGGAGTCGCGCCTGGGGATAATCCTGAGGCATGAAGACGAAGGACTTGTCGGTTGCCAGCGCGGCGCCCTACCTCGACCTGATCCGCTGGAACCGCCCGGCTGGCTGGCTGCTGCTGCTGTGGCCGACGCTGAGCGCGCTGTGGATCGCTGCCGATGGCTTTCCGGGCTGGCACCTGCTGTTCGTCTTCGTGCTCGGCACCATCCTGATGCGCAGCGCCGGCTGCTGCGTCAACGACGTCGCCGACCGCGAGTTCGACCGCCACGTCAAGCGCACTGCGCAGCGCCCGGTCACCGCCGGTGTGTTGTCGGTGCGGCAGGCGCTGCAGTTCGGCGCGCTGCTGGCGCTGCTGGCCTTTGCCCTGGTGCTGAGCACCAACCCGGCGGCCATCACGCTGTCGTTCGTCGCACTGGCGATTGCGCTGCTGTACCCGTACGCCAAGCGGGTGCTGTCGATGCCGCAGGCGGTGCTGGGCGTGGCCTTCAGCTTCGGCATCCCGGTCGCCTTTGCAGCGGTGCAAGGCGGTACGCAATGGTCGCTCACCGCCATCAACGCCGCGGTGCCGCCGCACGCCTGGGGGCTGCTGCTGGGCAACCTGTTCTGGGTCCTGGCCTACGACACCGAGTACGCGATGGTCGACCGTGACGATGATCTGCGCATCGGCATCAAGACCGCGGCCATCACGCTGGGCCGGCTCGACGTGCCCGCGGTGGTGGCCTTCTATGCGCTGTACCTGGCCAGCTGGGCCTGGCTGGGCTGGCGGCTGGGCCTGGGAGGTGTCTACCTGGCCGGCGTCGGCGCCGCCGCGGCGCAGGCGGCCTGGCACGTCGCGATGATCAAGGACCGCACGCGCGACGCCTGCTTCAAGGCCTTCAGGCTCAACCATTGGGTCGGCTGCGCGCTCTTCGTCGGCGTGGCGCTGGACCTGGGCCTGCGCTGAGAGGTCATCGGCGCCTCCAGGCCGGCCCTCTCGCGTTAGTCTGCGCAACTGTCCGACCAACCCACAGCCGCCATGTCCGAGTACACCGCCACCGTGCACTGGCAGCGCCAGGCCGACGAAGCCTTCCACGACAACCGCTACCACCGCGGTCACGACTGGCGCTTCGACGGCGGCGCCTTGGTGCCGGGCTCGTCATCACCGCATTCGGTGCCGCTGCCGTATTCCGACGCCGCGGCGGTCGACCCCGAAGAGGCCTTCGTCGCCGCGCTGTCGAGCTGCCACCTGCTGTGGTTCCTGCACCTGGCGGGCAAGGCCGGCTGGTTGGTCGACGACTACCGTGACAACGCGGTCGGCGTGATGGCGCGCAACGCCGACGGTCGCATGGCCATCACCAGCGTCACCCTGCGGCCGGTCGTGCGCTTTGGTGGCGCGCAGCAGCCCGACGGCGAGCAGCACGAGGCCCTGCACCAGCAGGCGCATGAGCAGTGCTATATCGCCAACTCGGTGAAGAGCGAGGTCCGCTGCCAGCCGAGCATCGCCGACTGAACCAGGACCCGACATGTACCTGCCCAAACACTTCGAGATTTCCGACCCCGCCTTGCTGCACGCCGTGGTGCGCGACTGCCCGCTGGCCACCTGGGCCACGGTGGCGGACGGCGAACCCGTGGTCAACCACGTGCCCTTCATGCTCGACGCCACGCGCGGTGAACAGGGCACGCTGGTCGGCCACGTGGCACGCGCCAACCCGGTCTGGCGTGCGCCGGCAGCTAGCGTGCTGGTCTTCCAGGGCAGCGACGCCTACGTGTCGCCGTCGTGGTATCCGGCCAAGCACGAGCATGGCAAGGTCGTGCCGACCTGGAACTACATCGTGGTGCACGCCCATGGCATGCCGCAGGTGATCGAAGACCGCGCCGCGCTGCTGCAGATCGTGTCGAGGCTGACGCGGGTGCACGAATTCGGCCAGCTGCAGCCCTGGGCCGTCGGCGACGCCCCTGGCGACTACATCGAACAGATGCTGGGCGCCATCGTCGGCATCGAAATTCCGGTGCAGCGCTGGGTCGGCAAGTTCAAGCTCAGCCAAAACCACGCTGCGCCCAACCGGCTGGGTGTCATAGCCGGGCTGCAGCAACGCGACCCGGCCCACCCGTTGGCCGCCTTGATGCAGGAGCATGCCCCGCGATGATCACGATTGACCGCCTGGGTGCCGCCGACCGCGCCGCCTGGGGCAGCCTGGCCGCAGGGTACAAGCGGTTCTACCAGACCGACACTTCGGCTGCCGAATACGACGAGGCCTGGCGTCGTCTGAGCAGCGACGACGGCGTGCACGCGTTCGGCGCGCGGCTGGACGGCCCCCTGGTGGGCATCGTGCACTACCTGTTCCACACCAGCATCTGGGCGCCCGAAGTCTGCTACCTGCAGGACCTGTACACCGACCCGGGCGCTCGCAGTCGCGGGGTTGCGCGGGCCTTGATCGAAGCGGTGGCCGTGGTCGCGCGCGAGCGCAAGGTCGCGCGCCTGTACTGGCTGACGCAGGACCACAACACCACCGCCCGCGCGCTGTACGACCAGCTGGCGGTCGACAAGGGCTTCATCCGCTACGACTATCCGCTGGGCTGACCTCGCCCGCAGGTCCGATGCCCGAGCTGCCCGACATCACCGTCTACATCGAGCGCCTGCAGGCCAAACTGCAAGGCCGCCCGCTGCAGCGCGTGCGCATCCTCAACCCCTTCGTGTTGCGCACGGCGGTGCCGCCGATCACGGCTGCCGAAGGGCAACTGGTGCACGACGTCGAACGCCTGGGCAAACGCATCGTGCTCGGGCTCGACAACGGCCTGCAGCTGGTCATCCATCTGATGATCGCTGGCCGGCTGCACTGGTTGCGACCGGGCAGCAAGCCAGCGGGCAAGCGCTCGCTGGCCAGCCTCGAGTTCGACCACGGCCTGTTGGTGCTGACCGAAGCCGGCAGCACCCGCCGCGCCTCGATCCACCTGCTGGCCGACCGCACGGCGCTGCAAGCCACCGACCCCGGCGGGCTGGAGGTGCTGGGCTGCGCCATGACCGCCTTCGCCGAGCGCCTGCGGTCCGAGAACCACACGCTCAAGCGCGCGTTGACCATGCCGCAACTGTTCAGCGGCATCGGCAATGCCTACTCCGACGAGATCCTGCACCGTGCGCGGCTGTCACCGCTGGCGCTGACGCGTTCGCTGACCGACGACGAGGTGGCGCGGCTGCACGCCGCCATCCAGGCCGTGCTGCGCGAATGGACCGACCGTCTGCGCAGCCAGGCCGGTGACTGGCCGGTCAAGGTCACCGCCTTTCACCCGCAGATGGCGGTCCACGGCCGTTACCGCCTGCCCTGCCCCGACTGCGGCACGCCGGTGCAGCGCATCGTCTACGCCAGCAACGAGGCGAACTACTGCGCGCGCTGCCAAACCGGCGGCAAGGTGCTGGCCGACCGCGCGTTGTCGCGGCTGCTCAAGGCGAGCTGGCCCAGGAACGTCGACGAGCTCTGACGTTCGGCTGCAGGACCGATCAGGACGGCGGCAACGCCGCGGCGACGAATCGATCCAGGCCGTGCTGGCGCTCCCAGTCCTGCGCCGCCGCTTGCGCTGCCTGAGCGAACGCGGCCTGCTGGGCCAGTACCTGGTCGATGCTGGCCAGCACGTCCTCGAGCGTGTCCTCGTGATAGGCCTGTACGGCGCCGGAGTCACGCCAGCGGTACTCGGTCAAGGTGCCGGCGGGCATGACCACGGGCACGCCGCTGGCCAGCGCATGGGTGGCCACGCCGGATATGCGATAGCGGTAGCGTTCGCGCTCCATCGGGCAGACGACCAGGTCGCAGCGCGCGACCAGCTCGCTGAAGTCGGCAACGAACCCATGCACGATCTCCAGGCCGGTTGTGCCGGCGGGCGCGCCGACAAGGCCCCGACTGTCGTGCATCAGTACCTGCAGGCCGCGGGACCGCAGGGCTCCCACCAGTGGACCGAGCATCGCCAGGCCGCGTTCGTGACGCTGGTGGCCGAAGAAGCCGACGCTGCGGATCGTCGCGGCCGGCTGCCGCCGCGTCCACCGACCATGAGGAATCGGCACCGCAGCGACCGCCAGACCGGCGCTGTGCAGTTGCGTCATCTCGGCCACCAGGGGATCGATCGCCAGCAGCCGGCAATCGCGGCCGGCACGCTTCATCGACGCTGCCGCACGCCGCCAAAGCCCGGCGCCGAGCCGCGACTCGAAATCCGGCGGCATGTGGACCAGGCCGACCACCGGCGGCGATGCCGCCAAGGTCGACACGACGGCGAATGCGCGCGGCTGCAGCGTCGGAAACAGCCACCGATCGCCAGCACCAGCGGTCGACGCCGCCGCCAGCGCAGCCAGGCAACTGTGCAGCCGATCGGCCCAGGACAGGTCGTCCACGCCAGGCGCCGAGCTGCGTTGCAGCCGGGACGGCAGCGACGCCTCGAATGCGATCCCGGCGGCGGCAAACGCGGCCCGCACGTCCGCCGCGGCATCCTCCTGCCCATGCGCCACCACGCCCCGCCCCTGCGCCCGCAGCAAGCTGGCGATGCCCAGGCTGTAGTCGAAAAAGTGCCCCGTCCGGGCGACCAGGCCGGGTTCGATCACATGAACCGTCATTCCCCTTCCCCTCCAGACCAGGCCCGTCGTGCCCCGTCCCTCGTCATCGCGATCAGCGCGCGAACCCGTCAGGACAGTCGCGCCACCCCCGCCAGCGCGCAGGCATAGATCAGGTTGCGCAGCGCCGCGATCGCCTCATAGCGCGTGAAGGTGCGCCGCCAGGCCAGCACCACGCGCCGCGTCGGCGCCGGGTCGGCAAAGGGGACATAGCGGATGTGTGGCTGCTTGTCCTTGGGCACGCTGAGTTGCGGCACCACGGTGACGCCCATGCCCGAGGCCACCATGTGCTTGATGGTCTCGAGCGAACTGCCCTCGAAGCTCTTGCGGATGCCTTCGGCATCGGACGAGAAGCGCGCGTACTCGGGGCAGACCTCGAGCACGTGGTCTCGAAAGAAATGCCCCGTGCCCAGCAGCAGCAGGGTCTCGCTGTTGAGCTCTTCTGCGCTCACGCTCTTGCGCCTGGCCAGCGGGTGGTTGACCGGCACCGCGGCCATGAAAGGCTCGTCGTACAGCGCTGCCACTGCGAGGCCGGTGTCGGGGAAGGGCTCGGCCATGATCGCGCAGTCGAGCTCACCCATGCGCAGCATCTCGAGCAGCTTGGCGGTGAAGTTCTCCTGCAGCATCAGCGGCATCTGTGGCACGCGCTCGATCGCCTGCCTGACCAGGTCGGGCAGCAGGTAAGGGCCGATGGTGTAGATGATGCCCAGGCGCAGCGGGCCGCTCAGCGGGTCCTTGCCGCGCTTGGCGATCTCCTTGATCGCGGCGGCCTGCTCGATCACCTGCTGCGCCTGGCGCACGATCTCGGCGCCCAGTGGCGTGACCGAGACCTCGCCGGCACCGCGCTCGAAGATCTTGACGTCGAGTTCTTCCTCGAGCTTCTTGATCGCCACGCTGAGCGTGGGCTGCGACACGAAGCAGGCTTCGGCCGCACGGCCGAAGTGCCGCTCGCGCGCGACGGCAACGATGTACTTCAGCTCGGTCAGGGTCATGCCGGTGATTGTGACGATTCGACCCGTGCCGCGGCCAGGGCCGCGCCACCGCGTGCACAGGGTAAAGGCGCGCTTGCCCGATCGGCCCCGGCTTTCCATACTGAGGCCATGACTGCCATTCTCGAAGGCCTGCGCGTGCTCGAACTCGGCCAGGTGCTGGCCGGCCCGTTTGCCGGCGCCATCTTCGCCGACCTGGGCGCCGACGTCGTGAAGCTCGAACGCGTGGACGGCGGTGACGATGCGCGCCACATGGGCCCGCCGTTCCGCCACGGCGACGCGCTCAACTTCCACCTCTTCAACCGCGGCAAGCAGTCGGTGGCGATCGACCTCAAGTCCGCAGCCGGCCGCCAGGCCTTCGAACAGCTGGCCGCGCAGGCCGACGTCTTCATCCACAACCTGCGCCCCGGCGTGACGCAGGCGCTGGGCATCGACGCTGAGTCGCTGTGCAAACGCCATCCGCGCCTGGTGTACTGCGCCATCTCGGCCTTCGGCCACAACGGGCCGATGGCGATGCAGCCGGGCTACGAACCGCTGATCCAGGCCTTCAGCGGGCTGTCCGCCCTGAACGGCGGCCCCGACGACCCGCCGATGCGCAGCGGTGCCTCGGTCTGCGACCAGGGCACCGGCATGTGGGCCGTGATCGGCGCGCTGGCGGTACTGCAGCGACGCCAGCACAGCGGCCGCGGCGGCGTGGTCAACGCGTCGCTGCTCGAAACAGCCCTGGTCTGGAACGCGCAGAAGGCCGACGCCTACAGCAACGAAGGACGGCTGCCCGACCGGCACCGCTCGGGCCACCCGGGCTTCGTGCCGTACGAAGCCTTCGACACCGCCGACGCGCCGCTGCTGATTTGCTGCGGCAACGACCGCCTGTTCGCCAAGTTCGCTGCCGTGCTCGGGCGCGCCGACTGGACCGACGACGAGCGCTTCGCGACCAACCGCGCGCGGCTGGCGAACAAGGCCGCGCTGCTGGACCGCATGGCGCCGCTGCTGCGCGCCCAGCCGCGCGCCTGGTGGGTCGACCGCTTCGAAGCCGCGGGCGTGCCCTGCGCCCCGGTGCACACCGTGCCAGAGGCGCTGGCGCACCCGCAGGTGCAGGCGCTGGACCTGCTGCGCGCCGTGCCGGGCGAGGACTTCCGCCTGACCGCGCTGCCGCTGACCATCGACGGCGAGCGGCCGGGTCCGCGCGCCGCGGCACCGCACCTGGGACAGCACAACGCCGACCACGGCCTGCCACCTCCAGCCACGACCTGACCACCAGCGGACACCCCATGACCCACCCCCGATCGCGCGTTCTGGCCGCCGCCGCGCTGGCCGTGGCCACGCTGGGCAGCGTCCAGGCGCAGGATTTCCCAAGCCGGCCGATCACCATCGTCGTGCCCTTCGCCGCCGGCAGCGGCACCGACACGCAGGCACGCATCGTCGGCCAGGCGATCAGCAGCGAGTTCAAGCTCACGGTGCTGGTCGAGAACAAGGCCGGCGCCAACGGCTTCATCGCCGCGCAGCAGGTGGCGCGGGCCGCACCTGACGGCTACACGGTGCTGATGACGACCAACACCACCCATGCCGCCAACGAGCACCTGTTCAAGAAGCTGCCGTACGACCCGGTGAAGGACTTCACCCCGATCTCGCTGATGGGCCTGGGTTACATGGTCCTGGTGGTCAACCAGAACTCACCGGCGCAGAGCGTGGGCGACCTGGTCGCGATGGCGAAGAAGGCGCCGGGCAAGCTGAACTTCGGCGCCGGCAGCTCGTCCAGCCGCGTCGGCTCGGAAATGCTCAAGCAGATTGGCGGTATCGACGTGCTTCACGTGCCGTACAAGAGCAACCCGCTGGCGGTGATCGATCTGATCGGCGGCCAGATCGACTTCATGTTCCTCGACGCCCCCACCGCGATGCCGCACATCAGCGGCGGCAAGCTGCGCCCGCTCGGCGTCAGCGGCCTGGCGCGCATGTCGGCTTTACCCCAGGTGCCGACGGTCGACGAAGCCGGCGTCAAGGGCTTCGACGTGTCGTATTGGTTCGCCGTCTACGGACCGGCCGGCCTGCCGCCGGCGACGACCAGGCGCTTGAACGAGATCTTCGTCAAGGCCAGCGACGCGCCCGAGGTCAAGCTCCTGCGCGAGCGCAGCAGCGGCGTGCCGGCGACGTCCACGCCCGAGGAACTGGCGCGCTTCCAGGCCGCCGAATCGTTGAAGTGGGGCAAGGTCATCAAGGCCGCGCGCATCGAGCCCGAATGACCGGCGCGGCCAGGCGCGCCTGCTGTTGTCGATGCCGGTGCAGGTCAGCGCCCGGCGACCGGCGACCGACGCTGTCAGGCCTTGAGAAACTCCGCTCGCCCCGCCAGCCAGCGCTCCACATGCGCCTGCGCTGCGGCCGGGTGTTCGGCCAGCAGGAGCGGCGCTGCGTCGCGGGCGAACTGCAGCAGCGCGTTGTCCTGCGCCAGGTCGGCAAAGCGCAGCAGCGCGTCCCCGCTCTGGCGTGCGCCCATGAACTCACCCGGCCCGCGAATCTCGAGGTCACGCCGTGCGATCTCGAAGCCGTCGGTGGTCTCGGCCATCGCCTTCAGGCGCGCCTTGCCGGTCGGCGACAGCGGCGCGGTGTACAGCAGCACGCAGACGCTGGCCACGTCGCCGCGGCCGACGCGGCCGCGCAACTGGTGCAACTGCGCCAGCCCGAAGCGCTCGGCGTGTTCGATCACCATCAGGCTGGCGTTAGGCACGTCGACCCCGACCTCGATCACCGTGGTGGCCACCAGCACCTGCATCTGCCCTTGCGTGAAGAGCGACATCACGGCCGCCTTCTCGGCCGCCGGCATGCGGCCGTGCAGCAGGCCGATCATCGCGCCCGGCAACGCAGCGCCGAGTTGTGCGTGCGTCTCGGTGGCGTTCTGCAAGTCGAGGTGCTCGCTCTCTTCGACCAACGGGCAGACCCAGTAGACCTGGCGGCCCTTGGCCACCTGGTCGCGGATGCGCAGCACCACCTGCTCGCGCCGGTTGTCGGCAAACAGCTTGGTCAGCACCGGCGTGCGACCGGGCGGCAGTTCGTCGATCGTGCTCACGTCCAGGTCGGCGAAGTAGCTCATCGCCAAGGTACGTGGGATCGGGGTTGCGCTCATCATCAGCAAGTGAGGTTCCAGCGCCTGCGCCTCGAGCTTGTGCCTCAAGGCCAAGCGCTGCGCCACGCCGAAGCGATGCTGTTCATCGACGATGGCCAGCCCCAGCCGATGAAAGCTCACGTCGTGCTGGATCACGGCGTGGGTACCAACCACCAGCATCGCCTCGCCGCTGGCCACCTGTTCGAGCATCCTGCTGCGCCCTTTGCCCTTGCGGCTGCCGGTCAACCAGGCCACGGTCAGGCCGAGCGGCTCGAGCCAGCCCACCAACTTGCGGAAGTGCTGCTCGGCCAGGATCTCGGTCGGCGCCATCAGCGCGCATTGCCAGCCCGCCGCGATGGCCACTGCGGCCGACAGCGCCGCCACCACCGTCTTGCCCGAGCCGACGTCGCCTTGCAGCAGGCGGTTCATCGGCTGCGCCCGCGCCAGGTCCTGTGCGATCTCGGCCACCACGCGCTGCTGGGCGGCGGTCAAGGTAAAGGGCAGCGCAGCGAGCAAGTGCTCGGGCAAGCCATCGGGGCTGGCCGCCAGCGCCGGCGCACGCAGTCGCGCCCGCTCATGCTGCGCCTGCAGTTGTGACAGCTGCTGAGCCAGCAACTCTTCAACCTTCAGGCGCTGCCAGGCCGGGTGGCTGCGGTCTTCCAGCGTGGCCAGTTCAGTCTGCGCCGGCGGGTGGTGCAAAAAGAACACGGCCGCGCGCAACGACGGCAGGCCGGCCGGCACCGCCGCCGGCGGCAGCACTTCGTGCAGCGGCGCGCGGCCCAGCGCCGACTGCACGGCCTTGCGCAGATAGGCCTGTGGCAGTTGTGCGCTGCCAGGGTAGACCGGCGTCAGCGCCGCCGGCAGCGCCGCCCCTTGCGCCACCGATTTGACCACCGGATGCACCATCTCGCGGCCGAGGTAGCCGGCGCGCACCTCGCCGCGGGCGCGCACGCGGGCACCGGGCGCCATCTGCTTCTGGTTCGACGGGTAGAAGTGCAGCCAGCGCAGCACCAACTGACCCGATTCGTCGTGCAGCCGCACCACCAGTTGCCGGCGCGTGCGTTGTTCGACCCGGCAGTCGGCGACCGTGCCTTCGACCTGCGCCTGCTCACCCTCGCGCAGCGAGCCGATCGGCG
Organism: Rubrivivax sp.; assembly: GCA_031408155.1. Classification (GTDB taxonomy): domain Bacteria; phylum Pseudomonadota; class Gammaproteobacteria; order Burkholderiales; family Burkholderiaceae_C; genus Rubrivivax. Next base: position 1,807 of record JANOJJ010000815.1, on the reverse strand, counting down.
TCAGGCGCGTTTCATCCTCGTAGCGCAGCGGCAGGTGCAGCGCCAGATCGACGTCGCGCAGCAGGCCCAGGCGGCGCATCGCCTGCGCAGGGCCCGACAGCCTGCCGGCCTTGGCGGCGGCATGCGTGCCCTCGCCGGCTGGGGGCTTGCTGCTGGGCGGGGGGTCGGCGGCATCGGCCATGGAACAATTCTCGGCGCTGCGCGCACGTCTGCAGACCTTCGTCTTCACGCGGCCGGTCCGGCCTTGACTCGATGCCCACACCCGAACACAGCGTCGCCGATTTCGACTTCGAGCTACCGCCCGAGCTGATTGCACAGCATCCGGCAGCCGAGCGCAGCGGATCGCGGCTGCTCGATGGCCGCGGTCCGACGCCGGTCGACCGCGCTGTGCGCGACTTGCCGGCGCTGCTGCAGCCGGGGGACTTGCTCGTGTTCAACGACACGCGGGTCATCAAGGCCCGGCTGCATGGCGAAAAGCCCACCGGCGGCGCGGTCGAGGCGCTGGTCGAACGCGTGCTGCCCGGGCACGAGGTGCTGGCCCACCTGCGCGCCAGCAAGTCGCCCAAGGCCGGCGCTACGGTGCGTTTTGGCAACGCCTTCGACGCCGAGGTGCTGGGCCGCGGCGGGCCCGACGGGTCGCTGTTCCGCCTGCGCTTTCCAGCCGACCCGCTGGCCCTGCTGCAAACCCACGGCCATGTGCCCCTGCCGCCCTACATCCACCACGCCGACGGGGCCGACGACGAAGCGCGCTACCAGTCGATCTTTGCCGACCGCCCCGGCGCCATAGCCGCACCCACTGCAGCGCTGCACTTCGATCAAGCCTTGCTGCTAGCGCTGCAGGCGCGCGCCATCGGCCACACGCGCGTCACGCTGCACGTCGGCGCTGGCACGTTCCAGCCGGTGCGTGTCGAGCGCATCGCCGAACACCGCATGCACAGCGAGTGGTTCGAGGTCGGCGCCGCTGCCGTGCAAGCGGTCGAGGCCACCCGGGCCGCCGGCGGGCACATCGTCGCCGTCGGCACCACGGCACTGCGCGCGCTGGAATCGGCGGCGCGCGGCGGGCTGCTTGAACCCTGCACCGGCGAGACCGACATCTTCATCACACCGGGTTTCGACTTGCGCGTGGTCGATACGCTGCTGACCAACTTCCACCTGCCGCGCAGCACGCTGATGATGCTGGTCAGCGCGCTGGCCGGCCATGCGCACGTGATGGCGCTGTACCGCCACGCGGTGGAGGCGCGCTACCGATTCTTCAGCTACGGTGACGCGATGCTGTTGCAACGGCGCTGACCCGCCTGTGCCAGGCCGCAGCGGCACTGCTCCATCCTGGCGAAAACCCTGGACCGCTTGATCTTGGCCAAATCGCGCGCAAGCGGGCGGCCTACCGTGCGGGTCGTCCCAACTGACAACGAGCTCGCTCCATGAAACGCACCTTTCTTCTGACCCTGCCGCTGGCTCTGGGCCTGGCTGGCGCCGTGATGGCCCACGACAAGGCCAACGACCCCATGCTCAGGCTGGCCACCAGCAGCGGCTGCATGACCTGCCACCAGATTGAACCCGGCGGCAAGGGCCCGGACGGCCTGCCCCCGATCGGCCCGGCCTGGAAGGAGGTGGCCACCAGGTAAAAGAGCCAGCAGGGCGCCGCTGACCAGTTGACCAGAACCGTGCTGGCCGGCTCCAACCCCTACGAGAGCCACTGGAAGGGCAAGGTCTCGGGCCTGGCGATGCCGCCCAACAAGGTGGCCATCAGTGCAGCCGACACCAAAAGGCTGGTCGCCTGGATCCTCGCGCTGTAGGCGCAGGCGCG
>JANOJJ010000810.1:0-2180 GCA_031408155.1 Rubrivivax sp. | reverse complement strand
GTCCGCTTCGATGCAGCTGATCGAGCGTCTGATCACTCGCGTGGCACCCACCGACAGCACGGTGCTCATCACCGGCGAGAGTGGTACCGGCAAGGGCGTGTCGGCGCGCCGTATCCACGAACTCTCGTCGCGCCGCGACGGCCCGTTCGTGGCCGTGAACTGTGGCGCCATCCCGGAGAATCTGATCGAAAGCGAACTGTTCGGTCACACCAAAGGCGCCTTCACCAGTGCTGACCGGGCACGCAAAGGCCTGTTCCTGCAAGCCGACCGCGGCACCATCTTCCTCGACGAGATGGGAGAGCTGCCGCTGGCGCTGCAGACCAAGCTGTTGCACGTGCTCGAGGCCAAGGAGGTGCGCGCGCTGGGGTCCGAAGCCAGCCGCAAGATCGATGTGCGCATCATTGCTGCCACCAACCGCGACTTGCCCGCAATGGTCAGGGACGGGCGTTTTCGCGAGGACCTGTTCTTCCGTCTCACGGTCTTCCAGATCACGATGCCACCACTGCGCGAACGCCGGAGCGACATTCCAACGCTGCTGCGCCACGTGATCGCGCAGTGGGGCATACCGCCGGGCCGTGGCGAGACCCTCAGCCTCGAACCCGAGGCTGAGGACCTGCTGGTCAACTTCTCATGGCCCGGCAACGTCAGACAACTCGAGAACGTGCTGCATCGGGCGGCCATCCTGGCCGACGGCGGTTGCATCCGCGTGGTCGACCTGCCGGCCGAGGTGTCGAGCATCACCTCGGCTGCGGCCGACCGCATCGGCCCCGCGGCCGAAGGCGGCGAGGGCACGTTGCGTGACCGCGTGCGGCGCTTCGAGTTGTCGCTGATTCGGCGCGCGATCGACGAAGCCAGCGGTGATCGGCGCCTGGCTGCGCAGCGCCTGGGCATCGGCCTGTCCAGTCTGTACCGCAAGCTCGAAGAGTTCTCGGCCGAAGCCGCCGGCGGCCAGTGACGGTGTTCCTGCTGCGTCACGCCGGCAGTGCCCGACCTGCACTGGCATGGATTTCGCACCGCAAATTCAATGACCGGAGTCAAACAGTGACGATGGGGTGGCGACTGATCAAGACCTGCCTGACCTGGCTGGGCGCCATGGCTGCAGCTTGCGCCTGGGCTGCGCCGGTGGATGATCATCAGCGTGCTGTGCTGGCCTACAACCGTGGTGACGTGGGTGGCGCCATGTCGGCCCTGCGCGCGCCGGCCAAGGCGGGGTACGCGCCGTCGCAGGTCTTGCTGGCCTTCATCCTCGACCGCGCCGACTTTGCCGAAGAGGCCACCAAGCTCTACACCGAGGCGGCCGCCCAGGGCGACCCCGACGGCCATGCAGGCCTTGCCAATGCCTACCAAACTGGCCGCGGCATTGCCAAAGATGAGAAGCTTGCGCTACAACATTTCTCGAAAGCGGCTGAGCTGGGCCATGCGCCGGCGATCGAACTGCTGGCGGACTCGTACCTGAGCGGGCGGCTCGGACTGGCCGATGCACCGGCCGAGCAGGCGCTGGCCGCCGTGCGTCTGGCCGCCGATCGAGGCCACCTGCCCTCGATCGATGCGCTGGCGCAAGCGCACCGCACGGGTCGCTGGGGCCTGGCGGTCGACGTTCAGCAGGCCACGGTCTGGCGCACCCGGGCGACCGAATTGCGCGCGCGCCGCGCTGCGCCGGCTTCGGCGCCAGCGGGCGCGAAAGGCCGACCTTGAGGGCTCTTGCGCGTTGCCTGCTGAGTCTGGCCTTGGGCTTGCCCTTGGCCTCTGCAGCGGCTGACATCGGGCGCGGTGCAGACCTGTTCCAGTCGCATTGCATCAACTGCCACGGCAGGGACGGCCGCCCGCTGTTGCCGGGGGCGCCTGACCTGTCGCTTCCCACTGCGCTGCTCAAGCCCGATCTGGTGCTGCTCGCGTCGATCCGCTCGGGCCGCGGTGCGATGCCGGCCTACCAGGGCTTGCTGCGCGACCGCGAGATCCTCGACATCGTGGCTCACCTGCGAACCTTGCGATGATCCTGACTGATTTTCGTGCCGCGCTGGCGGCCCTGCTGATGTCGTGCGTCGCCGGCGCGACCTGGGCACAGGGCGCCCTGCGCGTCAAGGATGCGTTCGAGGTCGGCCCTACCGTCTACGTGCGCGCGCTGACCGTCGAAGCGGCGCGCGGTGCGATGTGGGTCGGCACCTCGGCCGGCGTGCACG
>JANOJJ010000783.1:0-4682 GCA_031408155.1 Rubrivivax sp. | reverse complement strand
TGGCCTTGATGGCGGCGAACAGCTCGCGCTCTTCCTCGCTGCCGGGGTTGGCGATCAGCGCGGCGTCCTTATCGGCGCGCTTGCCCAGGTGCATCAGCAGCGTGGCGTCGCCGCCGTCGTCGAGGATCATGTTCGGACCTTCGCCGGCGCTGTCGCCGGGCCCGAACTCGAAGATACGGTGCGTGTAGTCCCAGTAGTCCTTGAGCGATTCGCCTTTGTAGGCGAACACCGGCGTGCCGACCCCGCCAGCCCCATTCGCCACCAGCGCGGCAGCGGCGTGATCCTGCGTGCTGAAGATGTTGCACGAGGCCCAGCGCACCTGCGCGCCCAGGGCCTGCAGCGTTTCGACCAGCACCGCGGTCTGGATCGTCATGTGCAGGCTGCCGGTGATGCGCGCGCCCTGCAACGGCTGGCTGACGGCGTATTCGCGGCGGATGGCCATCAGCGCGGGCATCTCGCTTTCGGCGATGTTGAGTTCCTTGCGGCCCCAGGCGGCCAGCGAAAGGTCGGCGATGGCATGGTCGCTGCTGTGCAGCGGCTCTTTGACGGCGTTCATGGTCGGGCTCCAGACGGTTGTAGGCCCTGCACGAACGACATGGATGGGGATCGAAGCTCACCCACGACGAACGTGCAGGTGAGCGCGGTTGCAAGGAGTCGTTTCCCGAGCCTGGCCTCGAAGGGTGAGGTTGCAACGCTCCTCGGGAAGAGGCGGCATTCTAGCCAGGGCTCGGCCACCTGGTGTGGAGCCTGACTGCAAAAACCCTGCTGCATCGCTGCCGGGAGTGAATTCCGCCCGGGCCGGGGCGCGGCGTGGGCACACGCCGGCCCGGTGGCGTTCTTGCCCTAGACTGGCGCTCAACCCGCCACCGGAGCCGCAGCATGGGCCAGGCCGCCGAGAAGATCCGCATGTCCGCCCGGGACTTCCTGGACTGGGACGCCACGCAGATGCAGCGCCATGAGTTCGTGCACGGAGAGGTGTTCGCGATGGCGGGTGCCGGCGAGGCCCATGTCACCGTGTCGTTGAACCTGGCCATGGCACTGCGCCAGCACCTGGCCGGCACACCGTGCCGCACCTTCATCACCGACATGAAGTTGCGCGTCGAAGCGGCCGATGCCTACTTCTACCCCGACGTGATGGTCACCTGCAGTGCAGCCGATGTGGCCGATCCGATGATCAAGCGCGAGCCGGTGCTGCTGGTCGAGGTGCTGTCGCCGACCACGGCCGCCTACGACCGCGGCGACAAGTTCGCGGCCTACCGCCGACTGCCGACGCTGCGCGAACTGCTGCTGGTGGACACCAACTCGCGCCGCTGCGACCTGTATCGCAAGGGCGACGACGGGCTGTGGGTGCTGCACCCGTTCGAGCCCGACCAGGCGGTCGCACTGGCGTCGGTGTCGCTGACGATAACGCCGCCGACGCTGTGGGCGGAGGTGCCGCCGGCAGGCGCGTGATTCAGGCGCTGCTTGTCGGCGTGAATTCCTCCCCCGGCCCCGACACCAGAGCCGCGCGGCCAACCAGCAGCGGATCGACGCTGCTGATGGTGGTCACGTCCTTGTTGGTGTAGGGCAGGCGCAGCAGCAGGTAACGCATCGCGTTCAGGCGTGCGCGCTTCTTGCAATCGCTCTTGATCACGGTCCATGGCGAGTCGGAGGTGTCGGTGTTGAGGAACATCAACTCCTTGGCGCGCGTGTAATCGTCCCATTTGTCCAGCGAGGCCATGTCGATCGGCGACAGCTTCCACTGCTTGAGCGGATGCGCCTGGCGCTCCTTGAAGCGGCGCCGCTGCTCGGCCCGGCTGACCGAAAACCAGAACTTGAACAGGTGCACCCCGCTGCGCACGAGATGGCGCTCGAACTCGGGGCATTGCCGCATGAACTCGTCGTACTCGGACTGGGTGCAAAAACCCATCGCCCGCTCGACACCGGCGCGGTTGTACCAACTGCGGTCGAACAGCACGATCTCGCCGCGTGTCGGCAGGTGCAAGATGTAGCGCTGGAAGTACCACTGGCCGCGTTCGACCTCGCCCGGCTTTTCCAGCGCGACGACACGCGCACCGCGTGGGTTGAGGTGCTCCATGAAGCGCTTGATGGCGCCGCCCTTGCCGGCCGCGTCGCGCCCTTCGAACAGGATCACCACGCGCTGTCCGGTCTCCTTGACCCAGGCCTGCAGCTTGAGCAGTTCGACCTGCAGGCGGTACTTCTGCCGTTCGTAGTTGCGGCGCGACATCAGGTTCCTGTACGGGTAGCCGCCGTCGCGCCAGCCGGGCGCCATTTCGAGGTCGGGGTCGATGCCGGCCGCCGCGTCTGCGCGCTCGAACAGCACCCGGCGCAGCGTCTTGACCTCGTCAGGCGAGGCGCCGTCGACGAGCGAGCGCAACTGCCCCAGCCATTGCCCGGGTGGGCTGTCGGCGCCTTGTGCGTGGTGCGCCAGCACGTCGGCCAGCGCCATCGCGGCCACGGTCTCAGTGCGTGTCGCGGCACGGTCGACGCGGTCGGACTCCAGAGCCTGTGCGGTCAGCCGCGGCGCGATGTCACCGGCAGACGCCGGGCGTGCCGCGCCGCGACGGCGCGCGCTTGCCGCTGCCGGCGCAGGCTGGGCGGGCGCGGGCGCGGGCTTGGCCGCCGGGGCGGAACGGGAGCGTGCTGCAGAATGCTTGGCCATGGGTCGGGTGGTTGACAAGGGGATGACAAGGTGATGATCGGCAGCGCCGGTCGGCGGCCGTTTGATGCGGGTCAAGGCCGGACATCGCGCCCCCTGTCGGAGTTGCCACTGCGGGCCTGGGCCGGCGTGACCGGCCTGATGACCGACATCGACGACACGCTGACGCGCGACGGCGCCATCGAGCCGGCAGCGCTCGACGCGCTGCATGCGCTGCGCGCGGCCGCGATCCCGGTGCTGGCCATCACCGGCCGTCCGCATGGTTGGAGCCTGCCCTTTGCGTGCGAATGGCCGGTCGCGGCGATCGTGGCAGAGAACGGCGCGGTCTCGCTGATTGGCCACCGCGACGGCGTGCACACCGAGTTCGCGCAGGACGCGGCCACGCGCGCACACAACGCGCGCCGCTTGCAGCAGGTGGCGGCGCGCGTGACGCAGCAGGTGCCGGGCGCCACGCTGGCGCAGGACAGCGCCGGTCGGCTGACCGACATCGCGGTCGACCACAGTGAATTCAGCCGCCTCGACGCGGTCGCGATCGAACGGGTGCTGGCGTTGATGCGTGAGGCCGGCATGACGGCCAGCGTGAGCTCGATCCACGTCAACGGCTGGTTCGGCCAGCACAGCAAGTGGACCGGTGCACAGTGGATGGTGCAGCGCCTGTTCGGTCGCCGCCTCGACGACGAGCTCGGGCGCTGGGTCTACGTAGGAGACAGCACCAACGATCAGTTGATGTTCGAGCGCTTGCCGCACAGCGTGGGCGTAGCCAACCTGTGCCGCTTTGCAGCCGAACTGCAGCATTGGCCGGCCTGGTTGACGGCGGCCGAGCGCGGGCAGGGCTTTGCCGAAGTGGCGCAGGCGCTGCTGGCCGCGCGGCGCGGATGACGCCAGACCGACCGCCTCAGCGGCGCTGTGCCCGCCACTCGAACGCAGCTTCATCGAGGCCGACAAAGCGCGCGCAACGTGACAGCTCGGCCTCCAGCGCGGTGCGCCAGGCGGGGTCGTGCGGTGCTCGTCCGAGCTGCCAGCCGATCTCGGCCTGCAGCCGGCCGTCCGCCAGCCAGAGATTGCCCCAGCCGTCGACGCGCCCTTGCCACAGCAGCGGCAGCGCGTAGTAGCCGCGCACGCGCAGCGGCGCCGGGGTGTAGGCCTCGAAGCGATAGGCCCAGCCCCAGAAGGCCTCGAAGCGGCGACGGTCCCAGACCACCGGGTCGAAAGGGGCCAGCAGCCGCAGCGCGTCGTCCAGGCGATGGCGCCGCGACGCCGGGTTTTCGCCTGCGGGCCAGAACCAGCGCTGGCCAGCCACCTCGGCGTGCGGCGCGCGCGTCAGGACCCGCTGCAGCGCCGCCTGGCGGTGTTCGACCCATTGCGGCGCGCCGTAGCGCAGCGCATTCACCAGTTCGGACAGCGAGCGTTGCGGCAACGGCGCGTACTTGGCCAGCACCACGTCGACCAGCGCGTCGAGCGCGGTCGCGGGGTCGACGCCGGCGCTGTCGGCGCTGTCGGGTTGACGCACGGCATACAGGCGGATGCCGCTGGCGCGCCGCGCCACCCGCAGCAGGCCGCGGTAGTGCATGCCGTCGAGCAGTTGCGTGCTGGCATTGGTCGAGCCGCCGAACCAGTTACGCGACTTGCCGTGGGCGAAGCGTGCATCCACCTCACGCGGGTGCACTTCACCCTGTTCGCGCACGAAATCGAGCACGGCATGGGCCTGCGCCCACCTGGCCTTCGGCCAGGCGGTGGCTGCGCTGCGCGGGTGCATCAGCTGCTGGGTAGCGCGGGGCAGGAAGCCATAGTTGACGAACGCGTCTTCTTCCACTGCCAGCCCTGGGTAGCGGCGTTCGAGGTCACCGGCCCGATAGCCCCGCACGCGGTGGCGCAGCGTCAGATCCTGCGCCCGCGCGGGTGCGCGGATCGGGTCGGCCTGCACGAAGCCCAGCCGCTGCAGCGCACGCGGCAACGTCGTCGGGCCGAACAGCGAGCGTGCCAGCGCATGGCGACGCAGGTCGTCGAGCGTGATTGCAGGCAT
>JANOJJ010000757.1:0-5905 GCA_031408155.1 Rubrivivax sp. | reverse complement strand
TCGGTCAGCATGCCGTCGGCGTCGAGCCCGCCGCCCAGGCGCACGGTCTCCTTCAGGTAGTCGAGCCGCTTGTAGCGGCCGTGCTGGAGCGATCCGATCTCGAGCCGGAAGCTGTTCGAACCCATGTCAACCGCAGCCAGGGCAGCAGGGGCGGGCATGGTGGGGTCGCGCATGCCGGCATTGTGCCGGGGTGGCAGGGGTGATCGTTGCCTCGTTCCGACAACCCGCCGCATACCAGCCACGCCGACAACCGCCCGCGCTGCTGCGGGGAATCAGGCCGACGATAGTCACGCGCGTAGCCTGGCCTGGTTCGCCCGGCAACTGGCTCGACAGCTCCGCTTGACAGCTCCGCTAGGATGCCGCGTGGGGCCCGGGTGGCCCCGGCGCAGTCTTCAACCGGGCGCCCCTGCGCGGGGCGTCGTCGTTGCACGCATGACCCTGCTCTACATCGTGATGGCCACGCTGGCTGGAGGCCTGCTGTCGGTGCTGACCGCCGCGGCCATCAACGTCGTGCTGCTGGCGCGTCTGGTGCGCAGCCTGGTCAGTCTATCCACCGGCATCCTGCTGGGCACCGCCTTGCTGCAGATCCTGCCCGAGGCTTTCGAGAGCAAGACCGAGCCGCAGGCGCTGTTCGCGTCGTTGCTGGGCGGGCTGATGTTCTTCTTCCTGCTCGAAAAGACCGAGCTGTACCGGCACGGCCATCATCATGAGGGCGACGACCCGCACCACCACCACCACCACGGCTTCGACGCCGAGCAGGCCGGCCGCGGCGGCTGGACCGTGCTGCTGGGCGACAGCATCCACAACTTTTGCGACGGCTTGATCATTGCCGCGGCCTTCCTGGCCGACACCCGCCTGGGCGTGGCCACGGCGGCGGCCATCGTCGCGCACGAGATCCCGCAGGAGGTGGGTGACTTCATCGTGCTCGTCAACGCCGGGCTGAGCCGCACGCGCGCGCTGCTCTACAACGCGTTGTCGGGCCTGGCCGCGGTGGCCGGTGGTGTGCTGGGCTACTTCGTCGTCGGGCCGTGGCAGGAGTTGTTTCCGTACCTGCTGGTGGTGGCGGCCAGCAGTTTCATCTACGTCGCCGTGGCCGACCTGATGCCACAGTTGCAGCGTCGCCTGTCATGGCGCGACACCGCCAGCCAGCTCGGCTGGATGGCCGTGGGTCTGGGACTGTCGGTGGTTGCAACGCAGCTGGCATATGGCGGTCACTGAAGGCGGGCGCGACAGGCCCATGCCTGCGGGCCTGTCGGCGCAGGGACCGGGATTCGAACCCGCGGTACATCCAACGGAATCAATGGCTTGCGAGCAGTGGTTGGCATAAGGCTGGCATTCTTCGGCTCAACCTGACGCGCGACCCGGGCCAGGCGAGTTCGCAGGCGTCGAACCTGCTGCGGCACCGAACATCGCTTCAGCGGCCTGGCCAGCGTTGGGATGCGAGTCAGGAATGAAGTGCCCGTAGACGGTGCGCATCATTGGACAGCCGCGGTGCGCAATTCCACGCGCGCATGGGCAAGCACAGTCGCGGCGCCCCACAACGCCAGCGCGGCCATCGCACCCGCCACGGCCAGGTCCGGCCAGGCACTGCCCGTGCCGAACACGCCCAAGGCGGCAAGCATCACCGCCAGGTTGCCCAGGGCGTCGTTGCGCGAGCAGATCCAGACCGAGCGCATGTTCGCGTCGCCGGTGCGATACCGGTAGAGCATCCATGCCACGCCGGCATTCACGACCAGGGCCGCAAAGCCGACCGCACCCATGGTCGCGACGTCGGGAGCAACACCCGCCTTCAGGTGCCACAGTGCCTTGCCGAGCACGAACACGCCGAACGCCCCCATGCACGCGGCCTTGAAAAGCGCAGCCTTCGAGCGAACCGAGAGCGCCATGCCGAGGACCGCCAGCGACAGCGCGTAGTTCGCCGCGTCGCCGAAGAAGTCGATCGAGTCGGCCAGCAGCGACACCGACCCCGACGACCAAGAGGCGCCGAGCTCGACCACGAACATCACCGCGTTCAGGACGAGCGCAACCCAGAGCACCTTCCGGTACCTCGGATCGACGGCGGGTTTGGCGGGGACTGAGCAGCAATGGGCAGACATGTCGGGTGCGAGGATTCCGATAGACGGGTACATTGGAAACCATGTACCCAGTACAGGGTCAAGCGTCAGGGCACGGAATGAGAATTGGCGAGTTGGCCGCGCAGGGCGGATGCGACGTACAGACCGTACGCTTCTACGAGCGGGAGGGCCTGCTGGCCGAGCCGGAACGCGAATCCTCGGGCTACCGTCGGTACGCCAAGCGCCACCTTCAGCGGCTGCAGTTCATTCGACACTGCCGTTCGCTGGACATCCCATTGCCCGACATCCGCGAACTGCTGTCGTTCGCGGCGGCGCCAGACCGCTCGTGCGGCCAGGTCAATGCGCTGCTCGACGAGCACATCGCCACGGTGCAGCTGCGCCTCAAGGCCATGCGGATGCTGGAAAGGCAACTGGTCGCGCTGCGCAAGCAGTGCGATGGCGACACGTCGCATCCATGCGCCATTCTTGAATCGTTCATGACAGCGGCCGAAGAGCATGCCTGTGCCTGCCACCCGCCGACCTAGCCGTGGCAGCGGTGCTGTGGTCGTAATACCGGTTCGGGTGCCACGTGGCTCTGGCCTGAACCATCGCCATGAACGGACCGCGACTGTTGGAGAAGCGCGGTGAGGTTCATCTGGCCGGAGCAACTGTGGTTGGCGCTGCTGCTGCTGCCGCTGCTCGTTCTTCTTTACGTCTGGCTGTTGCGACGGCGGAAGAAGTCGGCCCTCCGGATTGTCAGCCTCGCCGTCGTCAAGCAGTCCATCGGCAAGTCGATCGGCTGGCGCCGGCACCTGCCGCCGGCACTGCTCCTGGCGGCGTCCGGCGCCCTCATCGTCGCCGCAGCATGCCGCGCGAGATGCAGCCTCAGGGCCCTGGCCGCCCCGATCCACCGGAGTTCACCCCGGTCCCGCCGGGCTCCTCCTACGAGCCCGCCGTCATGGTGCTGCTCACCCACGGCCAGAACACCGTCGGCCCGGACCCGATGGAAGCCGCGCAGATGGCAGCCAGTCGCGGCGTCAAGATCTTCACCGTCGGCTTCGGCACCAAGGATGGCGAGATGATCGGCTTCGATGGCCGGCAATGAGGATTCCTGGCCAATCACAATTCAGGCATTCCGGGCATTCAACAGCCGCCTCCGACAAGGAATGGACACCATGACGATGATCATCAACAGCGTCGCCTACCAGAGAGGCGCACGCCTGGGCGACATCACGATCGACGACATCAGTGAAGTCATCAAGCAGCCCGAGACATTTGTCTGGCTCGGATTGCACGAGCCGGACGACGCGCTGCTGCTGAAGATTCAGGAAGAGTTCAGCCTTCACGACCTGTCCATTGAAGACGCCCGCCATGCCCACCAGCGGCCCAAGATCGAGACCTACGGCGACTCGATGTTCATCGTGCTCAAGACGGCGCAACTGGAGCAGGGACAGGTCGTGTATGGCGAAACGCACCTATTCGTCGGTTCGAACTTCCTCGTGTCCGTGAGGCACGGCGCATCGTCGAGCTACGCGCAGGTCCGCGAGCGCTGCGAGAAGACCGCCAAGATGCTGGCCAAGGGCCCTGGCTTCGCGCTTTACGCCTTGCTGGATTTCGTGGCCGACAACTATCTTCCCATCGTCGCCCAGTTCGAGAAGGACTTCGACGCGATCGAGACGGACATCTTCAAGGGCAAGTTCGACAAACTGGCCATCGAGCGGCTGTACGACCTGAAGCGGCAGCTGCTGGAACTGCGCAATGCGGCGCTGCCGGTGTCCGACATCTGCAATGAGTTGATCCGCTTGCACGAGGAAGTGATCCCGAAGGAGCTTCGAGCCTACTTCCGCGACATCCAGGATCACGTGTCACGGCTGGTGGGCCTGGTCGATGGCATGCGCGAGATGCTGACCACCGCGATGCAGGTGAACCTGGCGCTGGTGGCCAACAGCCAGAACGAGGTGGTCAAGCGCCTGGCCGGCTGGGGCGCCATCCTGGCGATTCCCACGGTCATCTTCAGCCTGTACGGCATGAACTTCGAGTGGATGCCGGAGTTGAAGTGGAAGGTCGGGTATCCACTGGCGGTGGCCGTGACGGTGCTGGGCTGCGCCTTTGTGCACCGCCGCCTTCGCCTGGCCGGGTGGGTCTAACCGATGGATACGCCATGGCGAGGCGGGCCCGTAGCCGCTCGGTGACACCAGCGCCCCCATGCTGGAAACCCGCATCATCAGAGAACTGGTTGTCGACCACGCCGCAGGCGTCGCGGGGAAGGCACACCTGAGCGCCGCCAGCGGTCTCGTCAAGTTGGGCATGCGCTTGTATGTGGTGGCCGACGACGAGCACCAGCTGGCGATGTTCGATCTGTCCAACGGCGAACCGGGCCGGCTGTTGCCGATCTTCGATGGAGAACTGCCGCTGCGCCACAAGGCGCGCAAGGCGGCCAAGCCGGACTGCGAGACCTTGCTCGTGCTGCCCGCCTTCGGCGCCTTCCCGCACGGCGCCCTGATGGCCATGGGATCGGGGTCGCGGCCTTCCCGCCAGCGTGCCGCCCTGTTGGCACTCGACTCTGCCGGCGACATCCAGGGGTCGGTGCGCAGCGTTGATCTCACCCCGCTGCTGACCCCGCTGCGCGGCTACTTTCCTGATCTCAATATCGAGGGCGCGTTTGTCCACGGCGACACGCTGTCCTTGCTCCAGCGCGGCAACAGTGGCTCGGCAATCAACGCTCGCATCAACTTGAGCTGGCCTGATCTCCAACGATGGCTTACCGACGCCAGGCCTGCGCCGGGACCTGCTTTGATCACACACTTCGAACTCGGAGCGATCGACGGGGTGCCACTGTCGTTCACCGATGGCGCGGCCTTGCCTGGAGCTGACTGGCTCTTCAGCGCCGCCGCCGAGGACACCTCGGATACCTATGGCGATGGCGTGTGCGCCGGCTCGGTGATCGGCCTCGTCGATGCGGGCGGCACGATCCGAACGCTGGAGCGGCTGTCACCCACTTGCAAGGTCGAAGGAATCGCGGCGCTGATCGTTGGTGACACGATCGACCTGTTGCTGGTGACCGACGCCGACGACAGGAGCAGGCCGGCGCTGCTGCTGTCCACATCGCTGCGCCGTTGAGTGCCAATGGGCCGATCGATCGGCACCTACCGGCGGCGCCGCCGAAGCGGTCTGGACGAAGCCTTTTGGCCGGCCCTTGATTCGAGCCAGCGCGAGATCAGGTGCCAGTCCGGCCCTTGCTCGTTCTTTCCACGGGGCGCTTCGATTGACGCGGCGCATGGACGGGCACGACCTCCCGGACTTTGTCGCGCCCTGCGGTCGCATCTGTCTGCGCATGCAACGGGAATTGCTGCGGGTTCAGTGGCTTGGTGGAGCTTTTGGACTGTTTCATGATGGTTCCAAGTGGTCAGTGCGGTGAAGTTGGAGGGCGTCGAAATCTCCGAAAGCGCTTGAGCATCCAGCCGGACTTCCAAACTGTCGACTGCGAATTGGGCCAGGCCCACCATGCAGACAACACAGGTGTCACGATCGACGACCGGGAAACGCATCACCCTACGACCACTGGTGCTCTTGCCTGCTCGACCGACTCGCCTTCGTATCGCCACGGACAACCCGGACATCACGTCAAGAACTTGGTGCCTGTGTCGTTGGGACCGACGATTTGCATCGTGATCGCATACCGGCAGCTTATCCAGGCGGAATGCCGTGTCTGTAGGACAGCACCTCGACAATTGATGGGAGTCGACGATCGGACGGACGCGTTGAAGGTCTGGGGTGGCCAGCGCCGGCCCGAGCTTCCAGGTCGCCATGTACAGCGGGTAATTCCAGGGCGCGATGGACGCGACCACCCC
>JANOJJ010000753.1:0-6591 GCA_031408155.1 Rubrivivax sp. | reverse complement strand
ACGATGCTCGGTGCGATCAAGGGTGCGCTGACCATGAAGATGATCAGCAGCACCAGCATCACATCGATGAACGGCACCATGTTGATCTCGTTGATCGAACGCCGGCCACGGCCGCGTGACACGAGGGCCGGCATCTCAGGCTTTCACGCCGACGGGTGCCGCGCCGGCATTGCGCTGCAGGATGTTCGAGAACTCTTCGATGAAGGTCTCGAGTTGAATCGCGATGCGATCGATGTCACGCGCAAAGCGGTTGTAGGCCACCACCGCCGGGATGGCGGCAAACAGCCCGATGGCGGTGGCCACCAGCGCTTCGGCGATCCCCGGCGCGACGGTGGCCAGCGTCACCTGCTGCAGGTTCGACAGGCCGACGAATGCATGCATGATTCCCCATACGGTGCCGAACAGGCCGACGTAGGGGCTGACCGAGCCGACCGAGGCCAGGAAGCTGAGGTTGCTTTCGATCGTGTCGAGTTCGCGCTGGTAGCTCGCGCGCATGGCCCGGCGCGCACCGTCGAGTTGCGCCGCCGCGTCGAGCCGGCGTTCACGCAGCTTGAGGAATTCGCGGATGCCGCTGGCGAAGATGCGTTCGATCGGCGCGGTGTCGGTCTTGTTTACGACGGCCTGGTTCATTTCGCTCAGGCTCTTGCCCGACCAGAACTCGCGCTCGAAGGCGTCGTTGCGGTTGCGGACGCTGCGCAAGCCGAACAGCTTGCCGAAGATCACCGTCCAGCTGGCCAACGACGCCAGCGCCAGACTGGCCATCACGAGCTGGACGACGAGACTGGCGTGCAGCACCAGTGAGGTGATCGAGAGATCCTGGGTCATGGCATGGAGTTGAGCACGATGTCGGGGATGCGGCGTGGGCGCAGTGTGCGGGCGTCGACACAAGCGATGCGGATGCGTCCCAGGACCAGCAGCGCCCCCGCGCAGCGGGCCTGCTGTTCGATGACGAAGGATGCGCGGCCGCTTTCGATGACCTGCACGGTCACGTCCAGCAGGTCATCGAGTCGGGCCGGGCGCTTGTAGCTCAGTTGGACGTCGGTGACGACGAACAGCGCACCGGTGTCGGCCTTCAGCGCCTGTTGCTCCACGCCGTTGGCGCGCAGCCATTCGGTCCGCGCGCGTTCGAAGAACTTCAGGTAGTTGGCATAGAAGACCACACCACCGGCGTCGGTGTCTTCCCAGTACACGCGCACGTTGAGGCGAAAGGACGGCTGATGGGTCGTAGCGTCGGTGGCATGCATCGGCGCGCGAATTATGCGCGAGCACCTGTGCTGGCCGTGCCGGACAGCCGTCGTCGCCGCTACGGAAACAGGCGGCGATAAACCGGCCCCCACTGCGGATGACCGGCTTCGGCCCGGTTGAGCGCAAAGCCCGGATCGACCTGGCGCGCCGCACGGAACTCGGTTTCGCAGGTGGCCAGTCGATCGCTGGTGCACTGGATGAAGGCCAGCAGCTTGTGCGCCGTGGCGCGGTCGCGCGGGTTGCTCAGCGGCAGCACGAGCGCCGCGCGCAGCGCCTTCTCGGCACTGGCGTACTGGGCATCGTCATAGGCGCGCATGCCTTCGGCCAGGCTGCGCTCCGCGGGCCGGTCGAGCAGATCCATCAGGCCTGGGGCCGGCGGCGGGTTGACGCAGCCGACCAGCAGCATCGAGACTGCGGCATACAGGGCCGCGCCGTTCGAACGGCACTGCGTCATGAACCGAAGCGATGACGAAGTGTCACCGGCTTGTCGGCCGTGACCTGGATCTGCACCGTCTGGGGTGCGAAATCGGCGTTGCGCAACGTGATCGTGTGTGCGCCTTCAGGCAAGGTCAGGCGAGTCACGGGCGGTGTCGTGCCAACCGGCTTGCCATCGACCTCGACCTCGCACCAGGGGCTGACGGCGAGCTGCACCGTACCGTTGGCCGGCGCAGCGACGGCAGTCGAGGGGTTGCTGCTGGTGTCGCTGCGGCCACCTTGCGCCGACGCGTCAGTCAGCGCCGACTGGCGGTTGCGAATGACGGGGCTGTCGGTTGCCAAACGCAACCGCGCCGCCGCAGGTGAAACCGTGGGCGGCAACGCCAGCGCCGACGGCGACTGAATGGGCGCGGCGAGGGTGATGGGGCTGATGGGGGAGATGGGGGCAGCATCCGCCAATGCCGGGTCGGCAGAGCCTGCTGGCTGGTCTGGCGTCGACATGTCCAAGCTGGCCGCGGGCTCGGCCACGGCGGGCTGCTGGCTGACGGCCAGCGCTGACGGCGCCGCTGTCGAGACCAGCGTTGCAGGTGTCGGTGCCGCCGCTTGCGGGGCTCGCGGCCCCATCAAGCCCGCGGCCACGGCCGCAGCGCCGAGCAGCAATCCAGTGGCCAGCAGCCAGCGCGGCATTGACGATCTGGCAGACGGGGCCGGCTCGGCCAGCGGCCGCGCGGCCAGGGCTGGCGGCAAGGCGTGCAGGGCCTGTTGACCATGCATCCAGCGCCGCAGGTCGGCGCTCAGTTCACTGGCGCCGGTATAGCGGTCTGCCGGTGTGCGCGCCATCAAGCGCGACACGATGGTCGATAACTCGAACGCAACCGACGGGTCGATCTCGTGCACCGGCGGCGGGTCGTGATGGAGCACGGCCTGGTTGATCTCGGCCAGCGTCTCGCCCATGAAGGCACGACGGCCGGTCAGCAGTTCGTACATCACGACGCCGAGCGAGAAGAGATCGGTGCGCGCGTCGATGCCGGCGCCGGTCAACTGCTCGGGCGCACGGTAGCGCGGCGAGCCGACCACCGCCCCTTCGAGCGCCGGTAATACGGCCCCGTTGACGATGCGGGCGATGCCGAAGTCCAGCACCTTGGGCTTGTCGCGCCGTTGCAGGAAGATGTTGGCAGGCTTGATGTCGCAATGCACGACGCCTCGTGCATGGGCGTAGGCCAATGCCTCGGCCACGCGACGCACCAGCTGTAGCGACTGCTCGACCGTCGGCCGCCAACCACCGGCCAATGCATGCTGCAGGTCGCGGCCGTAGAGCCGTTCCATCGCGATGTAGGCGCCATGCGCCGACAGGCCGGCATCGTGGATGGTGACGATGTAGCGGTGGTTCAAGCTGGCGGCGGCGCGCGCTTCGTTGAGGAACAGACCGTCCAGCGACACGCGCGCATCGTGCTCGATGTCGAACTGCAGCGTCTTGACGGCCACCACGCGCGACAGCAGCGGATCCCAGGCTTCGAACACCGCGCCCAGCCCACCCGAGCCCAGTTGACGCTTGAGCGCATAGCGCCCGATGTGCGACAGCGTAGGCGCGTGCGCCGGGTCGGGAACTTCGCCAGGCAAGCCGCCGATATCGGTCAAGACGTCAGGGACCGCGGCATTGGCGAGCGACCCATCGGGGACCAGGCTGTCGGGCGACATCGTGTCGGGGTTGGGTGCATCCGCTCGAGAACCCGTCGTCGCGGTGAGTTCAACGTCCGGCAGGCCCAGGATGGTGGCGGCGAACTGCGTGCTGTGCGGACCGTCGCCGCGGCGGCGGCGCGAGAAGAGCTTGGCTGTCACGGCGTTCAGCTTACGGGGCCCATGCCGGCAAAGTGCCACCAAACGCGTGCAGCCGGTCGGCTGGTTAACGCCTTGTCACCCTTTGCTCGACAAGGGCTGTTGGTTTGCCACGGTTGATCCGCGGGGCCAGCGATTGCACGCGGTGCACGGCTGTGCCAGAGCCGCCGCCGGGGCGCTACGGCGAGAATGCACGTTTCACGCATCCAGCCGGCGGCACGACGCTGCCGATCCTGCCCACCGATGTCGACCCACCCTGTCCACGTGCCGGCACTGCGTCTGGCCAGTCGCACCGCGCGCATCGAGCCGTTTCGCGTCATGGAGCTCGTCGAGCGCGCGCGCGAACTCGAGCGCAGTGGCCGCTCCATCATCCACCTCAGCATCGGCGAGCCCGACTTCACGGCAGCCCCTTCGGTGGTTCGGGCACTCAAATCGGCCGTCGACGCCGGCCGCACCGGCTACACCGCCGCGCTCGGCACCCAGGCCCTGCGCGAGGCCATTGCGCGCCACAGTGGTCAGGCCTACGGCGCCGACCTCGACCCTGGGCGGGTGGTCGTCACCGCGGGCGCGTCGGCGGCCTTGCTGCTCGCCTGCTGCGCGTTGGTGGACCCGGGCTCACCGGTCTTGATGGCCGACCCCTGCTATCCCTGCAACCGCCATTTCGTCAGTGCCTTCGACGGCGTGCCGGTATGCATTCCGGTGCAGGCCGAGAGTCGCTTCCAGCTCGACGCGGCGACGGTCGCGGCGCACTGGACCGAGGGTGTGCGCGGCGTGCTGCTGGCCACGCCGAGCAACCCGACGGGCACGTCGATCGAGTTCGACGAGCTGTCTCGCCTGGTCGACGTGGCGCGCGAGCGGGGTGGGTTCACGCTGGTCGACGAGATCTACCTCGACCTGTCGTATGGCCGCCGGCCACGCAGCGCCGTGTCGCTGGGCAGCGACGTGCTGGTGGCCGGCAGCTTCTCCAAGTTCTTCCACATGACGGGCTGGCGGCTGGGTTGGCTGGTGGTGCCGCCCGGACTGGTCAGCACCTTCGAGAAGCTGGCGCAGAACCTTTTCATCTGCCCGTCGGCGCTGGCCCAGCACGCGGCCCTGGCCTGCTTCGAGCCCGAGGCGATGGCGCTGTATCGGCAGCGACGCGACGAATTTGCGGCCCGGCGCGACTTCATCGTGCCGGCGCTGCGCGAGCTGGGCTTCGCCATCCCGGTCGAACCGGACGGCGCCTTCTACGTCTACGTGGACTGCAGCGGCTTGGCCACCGACAGCACCGCGTTTGCGGCGCAGATGCTCGAGCAGGCCGGCGTGGCCATGGTGCCGGGACAGGACTTCGGCAGCCATCAGCCGCAGCGCTACCTTCGGGTGTCGTACGCCACCGGCATGACCCAGCTGCACGAAGCGGTTCGTCGACTGCGCGACTGGCTGCAGATGCGCGCCGCTTGAGCGCGCTTCAGCTCGGCGGCTTGGCTCGCGCCAGGCGCGCGGCGCCGACTTCGGCCGGTCGCAGATCGGTGGCCGTCTTGTCGAGCACGCCGTTGACGTACTTGTGGCCGTCGGTGCCGCCAAAGCTCTTGGCCACCTCGACCGCCTCGTTGATCGCCACCCGGTAAGGCACGTCGACGCAGTGGGTCAGCTCGTAGGCGCCGATCAGCAGCACCGCATGTTCCACCGGTGACAGCAGGCTCGTGCGGCGATCCACATGCCTGGCCAGCACCGCGTCAAGGCCGGCGGCTTGACTGATGCAGCCGTGCAGCAAGGCATCGAAATGGGCGGCGTCGCACTTGGCGAAATCGTCCAGTTCGCGGATGTGCGCGTCCACCACGCTGGCTTGTTCGCCCGCCACCAGCCATTGGTACAGGCCCTGCAGGGCGAACTCGCGCGAGCGCCGGCGTGCCGATTTCGGCGCGGGCTTGCGCGGCACGGCGGGTTTGGGGCTGGCCGCTTGTTCGCTCACCCGAGTTCCTCGAGCAGGTTGGCCATCTCCACCGCCACCCGGGCCGCGTCGGTGCCCTTGTCGTCGACCCGAGCCCAGGCCTGCGCCTCGTTCTCGACCGTCAGGATGGCATTGGCGATCGGAATCTGGTGGTCCAGCGAGACCCGGGTGACGCCGGCGCCGCTTTCGTTGGCCACCAACTCGAAGTGGTAGGTTTCACCCCGGATGATGCAGCCCAGCGCGATCAACGCATCGAAGTCACCGCTGTCGGCCATCGTCTTCAAGGTCACCGCTACTTCAAGTGCGCCCGGTACGGTGCATAGCGTGACGTCACGCTCTTGAACTTGCAGGCGGGTCAGTTCGGCCCGGCAGGCGTCGGCCAGGCGATCGGTGATGTCCTGATTGAAGCGGGCCTGGACAACGCCGATGCGCAGACCCGCGCCGGCCAGTTCACCTGCCGTGCCCTTGTTTGCACCTCGCATGTCGTGGATCCTCCGGTTCGACGCAAGGTCAGGCGGCGACGAAGCCCGTGACCTCGAGGCCGTAGCCGGTCATGCTGGGCATGCGGCGCGGGCTGCCCAGCAGTTTCATGTGGCGCACGCCGAGTTCGCGCAGGATCTGTGCGCCCACGCCGTAAGTGCGCAGGTCAAGCTGAGACGGCGCTGCAGTCGGCGCCGCAACCGCTGGCAGCAGCATCGGCAGCAGCGTACCGATGTCCTGGCTGCAGTTGAGCAGCACGGCCACGCCATGCGAAGCAGCCTGCAGGGCCTGCAGCGCCCGGCTCAGTGGCCAGGAATGGCCGGCCGCGCCGGTGTCAAGCATGTCCAGCGCCGTGAAGGGCTCGTGCACGCGCACCAGCACCTCGTCACCGATGGCCCAGCGGCCATGGCTTAGCGCCAGATGCACACCGCCGCCGCTGTCGCGCCAGACGGTGCAGTCGAACTCGCCTTGCGGCGTCTGCATCGTGCGGGCCCCGATGCGTTGCACCAGCGATTCATTGCGGCTGCGGTAGCCGATCAGGTCGGCGATGGTGCCGATCTTCAGGCCATGCTCGTGCGCGAAGATCTCGAGGTCGGGCAGCCGGGCTTGCAGCCGTGCATTTGCCAACAGCTTGTTCGCCTCGCAACGCAGGATTACGCTGACAG
>JANOJJ010000752.1:0-2430 GCA_031408155.1 Rubrivivax sp. | reverse complement strand
TCGCGTCCGGGCCTTCGATAGGCGTGCAGGTCCTTCCGGACTTGCACGTCCGATCTCAGAGCCAGTACACCAGGAAGTACAGGCCGAGCCACACCACGTCGACAAAGTGCCAGTACCAGGCCGCGCCCTCGAAGCCGAAGTGGCGCTTGGGCGTGAAGTGACCCTTCATCAGCCGCAGCGTGATGAAGGTCAGCATCAACATGCCGACGAAGACGTGGAAACCATGGAAGCCGGTCAGCATGAAGAAGGTCGAGCCGAAGATGCCGGAGCTGAGCTTGAGGTTCAGGTCGCGGTAGGCATGCATGTACTCGTAGGCCTGCACACCGACGAAGGATGCGCCCAGGATCACCGTGATCCACATCCAGAAGATCGTCTTGCCACGCTGACCGGCGATCAGCGCATGGTGCGCGATCGTCAGCGTCACGCCCGAGCTCAGCAACAGCCCGGTGTTGATGGTCGGCAACGGCCACGGCCCGATCGTCGTGAACGGCTCGGTGATAGCGGCCGGCGACGCAGTGATGCCACCGCCCGCGCTCGGCCAGATCGCCTTGAAGTCAGGCCACAGCAACTGGTGGTCGAGGTTGCCTAACATCGGTAACGCATGCACCCGGGCCCAGTACAACGCACCGAAGAAGGCGGCGAAGAACATCACCTCCGAGAAGATGAACCAGCTCATGCTCCAGCGGAAGGAGAGGTCGATGCGCTCGGAGTACAGGCCACCTTCGCTTTCGCCGATGGCCTGCGAGAACCACTGGAACAGTACCGACAGCCAGACCACGACGCCGGTCAGCAGCACGTAGGCGCCCCAGCCGGCACCGTTGATCCATTGCGCAGCACCAAAGATGATCAGCATGAAGCCCAAGGCCACCAGCGCAGGGTGGCGCGACGGCGCAGGAACGAAATAGTAGGGCGCAGTGGCCACGGGTGTCACGGCTGACATCTGGACGGTTCTCCTCGAAACAACTCTCGAACAAACAGGGGCTGGGCCTCAGGTGGCAACGCCGCTGCCGACGACCCAGCGGACCAGCACCACCAACAGCCCGACGAATGCGATGGCGCTGACCACGCCGGCAATGATGACGTGCACCGGATTGAGCCGCTGCACGTCGCGCTCGTAGTCGGCCGAGCGGCGGATGCCGAAGAACGACCAGGCGACGGCGCGCAGGGTCTGGCCCAGGCTGGCCTTGCGTTGGTGGACCTGTACCGGCGGCACGGGGTCGTCAGGCGTGCGGCTCATCCGGCCAGGCCCTTGGCGGTCTGCGCCGCGGTTTCCCGCCGCAAGCCGCCGGCCGGCGCCGCCGGCACCTTGCCACCGACCTCGAAGAAGGTGTACGACAAGGTGATGGACCTCACGTCGCGCGGCAGCTTGGGGTCGATCACGAAGACCACCGGCCATTGCCGGCTCTCGCCCGGGGCCAGCGTGTACTCTTTGAAACAGAAGCACTCGAGCTTGTTGAAATGCGCCGCGGCCTGACCCGGCGCATAGCTCGGAATGGCTTGCGCGGCCAGGGTCCGGTTCTGCACGTTCTTGAACTCGTACATCACCGTCGTCAGTTCGCCCGGGTGCACCTGCAACGAGCGCAGCGCGGGCTTGAAGTCCCAGGGCCCGCGCGCATTGGCGTCGAACTCGACCGTGATCGTGCGAGACCGGTCGACCTGCGAGTTGCCCGATCCCTTGCCCGCACCGTTCCAGGTCTGCGCACGTTGCTCGGCCAACGACAGCACGTTGATGCCCAGCGCGTCGCAGATCGCGCGATACATCGGCACCAGCGCATAGCCAAAGCCGAACATCAGCACCACCACCAGCAGCAGTTTGCCGAACATGCGTCGGTTGGCCGACGCGCCGAACAGGGTCAGCATGCTCACGTTGGTCAACTCGGTCCGAGCAGCCAGATCCTGGTCACGAAGCCGAGCGCGAACACCACCGCCAGCGTGGCCAGGATGAGTGCCAGGCGGACATTGGCCCTGCGTTGGGCTGGATCGACCACGGTCGATGCTCCCACCCGATCAGCCAATCACGCGGGTGGCGCTGGCGTCGAGCTTGGGCGGCGTCTCGAAGGTGTGCCACGGTGCGGGCGAGGGCACTTCCCACTCCAGGCCTTCAGCAGCTTCCCACGGCTTCTGCGAGGCCGGCTCGCCCTGTCCACGCATCATCGGCAGGACGACGAAAATGAAGAAATACACCTGCATCAAACCGAAGCCGAAGGCACCGACCGACGCCAGCATGTTGAAGTCGGTGAACTGCATCGGGTAGTCGGCATACCGGCGCGGCATCCCGGCCAGGCCCAAGAAGTGCATCGGGAAGAACGTGATGTTGAAGAAGATCAGCGAGCCCCAGAAGTGGATCTTGCCGCGCGTCTCGGAATACATCACGCCGGTCCACTTGGGGCCCCAGAAATAGACGCCGCCGAACAGCCCGAACAGCGAACC
>JANOJJ010000721.1:0-2672 GCA_031408155.1 Rubrivivax sp. | reverse complement strand
CCTGGCGTCAGTGGCGGCCATGCAGCCGCCGCGGCTGGCGGTGGATCCGATCGTCGGGCACTGGGAGCAGGCCGCCGACGGCGCGGACGCGACCCGTTGGTGATGACGTCCGGGCGTCTGGTCGAGTTCGAGGGCGGCGGCGAGGAAACGCGCTCCAACCCCTGGCTGGCCGAACTGCAGCAGGACATGTTCGTCGAGCTCAACCCCAAGGCCGCCAATGACCGCGGCATCCGCAACGGCGAATACGTGTGGGTGAAAACCCCGCCGATGAAGGCGCTGCCCGAGTTCAAGGGCCTGCGCGTCAAGGCCATGGTCACCGAACGGGTGGGACCCGACACCGTGTTCCTGCCGTTTCACTTCTCCGGCCGCTGGGGCGGTGTCGACCTGGCTCAGTACTACCCCGAGGGCGCGATGCCGCTGGTGCGCGGCGAGTCGGTCAACGTGGCCACCACCTACGGCTACGACAGCGTGACGATGATGCAAGAGACCAAGACGACGGTGTGCCAGATCGAACGAGCGACGGCATAAGGAGCAATCATGGCCCGAATGAAATTCATCTGCGACGCCGAACGCTGCATCGAATGCAATGGCTGCGTCACGGCCTGCAAGGCCGAGCACAACGTGCCCTGGGGCGTGAACCGGCGCCGGGTGGTCACGCTCAACGACGGTGTGGCCGGCGAGAAGAGCATCTCGGTGGCGTGCATGCACTGTTCCGACGCGCCCTGCATGGCGGTGTGCCCGGTGGACTGCTTCTACCGCACCGATGAAGGCGTGGTGCTGCACGACAAGGACATCTGCATCGGCTGCGGCTATTGCAGCTATGCCTGCCCCTTTGGCGCGCCGCAGTTCCCGAGCAACGGCACCTTCGGCCTGCGCGGCAAGATGGACAAGTGCACCTTCTGTGCCGGCGGCCCCGAAGCCAACGGCTCGGCTGCCGAGAACGAGAAGTACGGCCGCAACCGGCTGTCCGAAGGCAAGCTGCCGGCCTGCGCCGAGATGTGCGCGACCAAGGCCCTGCTCGGCGGTGATGGCGACGTGGTGGCCGACATCTTCCGCACCCGGGTCCTCACGCGCGGCAAGGGCAGCGAGGTCTGGGGCTGGGGCACGGCCTACGGCAAGCCGACCACGGGCGGCAGCGCGGCACCGCAACCGAAACCGGAGAGCAGCAAGTCATGATGCGTCTGTCGATCCTCGTCCTGGCCAGTTTGATGCTGGCGGCCTGCAGTGAAACGCCGCAGACCACCACCGCGCGCAAGTCCGACGACAAGCCCTGGGAAGCCGCTGCGTCGCCCTATGCCGTGCAGGGTTACCAGGGCGGCAACCTGGCGACCTGGGAGCAGCAGATGAAAAGCCGCGCCCAGGGCCAGAACGAATACAACCGCATCACGACGCGCTGACGCGCGCCGACCGAGGAGTCTTCATGCGACACGGCTGGATGCGACAACTCACGGTCTGCGCGGCGCTGTCCCTGGCGGCTGCGGTCTGGGCGCAGGTGCCGGCCGAGGCGCCCAAACCGTCGAGCCCAAGCGCCGCCGCGGCGGTGGCGGTGCCCGACCCCAAAGTCGACGACAACAACGCCGTGCGCGGCAAGACGCAGCCCGGCAACAACGCGCCGTTCTGGCGCGCGGTGCGTGAATCCGGGCAGCAGCAGGGCACCACCAGCCTGCAGGGGGCCGAGCAGGGCGCGCTGATCCAGGGCTTCGTGCAGTACCCCGGTTCGCGCTTCGCGTCGGCGGGTGAAGCCTGGCGCCAGGTGCGCAACCTGTGGATCATTCCCTATGGGGGCTCGGTGCTGTTGATCCTGGCGTTGGCGCTGGCGATCTTCTACTGGCGCAAGGGTGCGCTGGGCGGACACCTTGCCGACACCGGCCGCAAGATCGAGCGCTTCACACCGCTGGAGCGGGCCGCGCACTGGACCAACGCAAGTGCCTTCGTGGTGCTGGCGATCTCGGGCATCGTGATGGCGTTCGGCAAGTTCTTCCTGCTGCCGCTGCTGGGTGCCACCTTGTTCGGCTGGCTGGCTTACCTGCTGAAGAACCTGCACAACTTCATCGGTCCGCTGTTCGCGGTGTCGCTGGTCATCGTGCTGATCACCTTCGTCAAGGACAACATCGCCAACGCGGCCGACTTTGTCTGGCTCAAGCGCGCTGGCGGCATGCTGGGCGATGGCCAGGTACCTTCGCACCGCTTCAACGCTGCCGAGAAGGGGCTGTTCTGGTGGGGCATGTGCGCGCCCGGCCTGATCCTCGTCGGTTCGGGGCTGGTGCTCGATCTGCTGATTCCCGGCTGGGGCGACACACGCAGCCAGATGCAGATCGCGCACATGATCCATGCCGCGGCCGCGATGGTGATGATGTTCGCGCTGATGGGCCACATCTACATGGGCACGATCGGCGTCAAGGGCGCGCTGGCCGGCATGAAGACCGGCTGGGTCGACGAAGCGTGGGCCAAAGAGAACCATGCGCTGTGGTATGACGATGTCAAGGCCGGCAAGATCCCGGTCCAGCGCTCGAGGTCGCCGGCACCCGGTGGCGCGCCGGCGGCCCAGGTTTGATTTCCGGTTCGAGGAGCACACATGAAACGAACGATTGCACTCGCCGTGCTGGCCTTGGCTGCCGGCGCCGCGACGGCCAAGCTGCCGCCGCCGGGCGACGAAGCCAAGGCCAAGGCCG
>JANOJJ010000711.1:0-3246 GCA_031408155.1 Rubrivivax sp. | reverse complement strand
GAGGTCGCCGGCCGCACGCTGACTTCGCCGCTGCTCACGGCCACCACGCCGCCGTCGTGCCGCACACGCAGCGCGCCGTGGCCGTCCACGCCTTCGGCCACACCCTCGGGCAGGGCTGCCAGCGTGGTGCTCACGCGTTGGCCAGACAACAAGTCACGGCGCGCGAATGCGGCCGCAAAGGGGGCCAGGCCCTCGGACTCGAATCGATTCAAGGCCGCCACCAACACCGGCGCCACACGCGCGAGCAAAGCCGGTGCGCTGACGGTCGGGTCGAGTTCCTGCACGCAGGCATGACCACAGGACAGCCCCTGCAGGTCCGGCTGCGGCTGCACATTCAGACCCACGCCGACCACGCAGGCGCGCGCCGACCCGGCGACGACCAGGGTCTCGATCAGGACGCCGCCCACCTTGCGCCAGTGGCCTGGTGCGTCGGCCAGCCAGAGGTCGTTCGGCCACTTCAGCTGCAACCGCGGCCGCTGCCCGTCGGCCAGCGGTTCGATCGCCTCGGCCAGGGCCACGCCCACGCCCAGCGACAGGCCCGACCAGTCGGCCGGCGCATACGCCAGGCCGAGCGAAAAGGTCAGCGACGCGCCCGCTGCCGACTGCCAGCCGCGGCCATTGCGGCCGCGGCCCCGGGTCTGCGCCTGGGCCACCAGCAGGCAGGGCCCGGCGCCGTCACGCAACTGCTCCAGCAGCCGCGTGTTGGTGGAATCGACAGTCGCCCTGGCCTGCACCAGCAAGCCCGGCAACAGGGCTTGCAGGCTGTGCTGCAGGGCCTGGGTCTGCCAGGCCAGTTCGATGTCGCAGACGGTCACGTCGAGGCTCGGGGCGCCAGGGCTGCTCAGCGCCGCTTGCGCGCCAGCATCGTGCGGCGGCAGCCGGCGTTGCCGCAGCGACACTGGTACGACTCCTTCAGCTTGGGCGTGTAGCGCTCGTCGATCACCAGGCCGTAGTCGTAGAAGAGTTCCTCGCCGGGCGACAGATCGCGCAGGGCCTTGATGAAGACCCGGCCACCCTGCTCGTCGGCCTCGCAGTTGGGTTCGCAGGCGTGGTTGATCCAGCGTGAGGCGTTGCCGCCGACGTTGGCATCGATGACATGCTTGTCGTCGATGTGGAAGTAGAAGGTATGGTTCGGGTCCGACGGATCATGTGGATGGCGGCGCAACGCTTCGGGCCAGGTGATGACCTCACCGGTGTACTCGATGAGCAGTGCGCCGGCGGCAATGGGTTGCAGGGCGAAGACGCCCTTGCCGTGCACGCCGGATCGTCGGACCTGGATGCGTCGGCCCTTGGCAGCCGGCGCGGGCTTGTTGACAGGGAACGCTTGCGCGGTCTTCTTCATTCGGTACATTGAAATCATGGGCGCGCGCGTGTGGGTGCAGGTACGCATGCACGTGCGCGCGAGAGCAACGGATTGTAGGCACGGCCACTGGGCCTCGAAGGAGGCTCGGCCGTGATGGCGAAAGAGGCAATGGGAAAGACAGTCATCATCGCGGAGAAGCCCAGCGTCGCACAGGACATCGTGCGCGCGCTGACCACCGTAACCGGCAAGTTCGAAAAGGGCGCCGATCACTTCGAGAACGAGCACTATGTCGTGACCTCGGCGGTCGGCCACCTGGTGGAGATCAAGGCCCCCGAGGCCTACGACGTCAAACGAGGCAAGTGGAGTTTTGCCAACTTGCCGGTGGTGCCGCCACACTTCGACCTGGCGCCGATCGACAAGGCCAAGTCGCGCCTGTCCGCGGTGGTCAAGCAAGTCAAGCGCAAGGACGTGACGGCGCTGATCAACGCCTGTGACGCCGGACGAGAGGGCGAGCTGATCTTCCGCCTGATCGTGCAGTTCGCTTACGGCGACAAGCCCAATCCGAAGCCGATCCAGCGCCTGTGGCTGCAGAGCATGACGCCGCAGGCCATCCGCGACGGCTTTGCCAAGCTGCGCAGCGACGCGCAGATGCAGGGTCTGGCCGATGCCGCCCGCAGCCGCAGTGAAGCCGACTGGCTGGTGGGCATCAACGGCACGCGCGCGATGACGGCGTTCAACTCGCGCGACGGCGGCTTCTTCCTCACCACCGTGGGCCGGGTGCAGACGCCCACCTTGTCGATCGTGGTCGAGCGCGAGGAAAAAATCCGCAAGCATGTGGCGCGTGACTACTGGGAGGTACGCGCCGACTTCGGCGCCATGGCCGGGTCCTACGAAGGCAAATGGTTCAACCCGCAGTGGAAGAAGAACCCCGACGACGCCGAACTGCGCGCCGACCGGTTGTGGACCGCGGCCGCGGCCGACGCCATCCGCAGCGCGGTGCTGGGCCAGCCGGCCATCGTCACCGAAGAGGCCAAGCCCAGCAGCCAGGGCAGCCCGCTGCTGTACGACCTGACCACGCTGCAGCGCGAGGCCAACGGCCGCTTCGGTTTCAGCGCCAAGACCACGCTGTCGATCGCCCAGGCCTTGTACGAAAAACACAAGGTGCTGACCTACCCACGGACCGATTCGCGCTACCTGCCCGAGGACTACCTGACGGTGGTCAGGCAGACCTTCGGCATGATCGCCGAAGAGGACTTGCCCGGGCCCCTGCGAGCGCTGGCCCAGCATGCGCGCAAGGGCCTCGAAGAGGGCTACGTGAAGCCGACCAGGCGCGTCTTCGACAACAGCAAGGTGTCCGACCACTTCGCGATCATCCCCACGCTGCAGCCGCCGCGCAGCCTGAGCGAGACCGAGGCCAAGCTGTACGACCTGGTGGTCAAACGCTTCCTGGCGGTGTTCTATCCGGCGGCCGAATACATGATCACGACGCGCATCAGCAAGGTCGAGACGCCTGGCACGACGCACCAGTTCCAGACCAACGGCAAGGTGCTGGTCAACCCGGGCTGGCTGGCGGTATATGGCAAGGAGGCGCAGGACGAAGACGCCAACCTGGTGCCGGTACAGCAGGGCGAGCAGGTTCGCACCGAAAGCGTGGCCGTGAAGGCGCTGCAGACCAAGCCGCCGGCGCGCTACAACGAGGCCACGCTGCTGAGCGCGATGGAAGGCGCAGGCAAGCTGATCGACGACGACGAACTGCGCGAGGCGATGGCCGAGAAGGGCCTGGGTACCCCGGCCACGCGAGCGCAGGTGATCGAAGGCCTGATCTACGAGAAGTACATGCTGCGCGACGGGCGCGAGCTGATCCCCACGGCCAAGGCCTTTCAGCTGATGACGCTGCTGCGCGGCCTGGGCGTCGAGGACCTGACCACGCCCGAGCTGACCGG
>JANOJJ010000703.1:0-16556 GCA_031408155.1 Rubrivivax sp. | reverse complement strand
GGTCCGAATGGACTTGCCGACCGCGGGCGGCGCCAGCGTGAGCGGCAATCGGGCCTCGGTCTTGAGCTCCTTGAGCACGATGCGCGAACGCACATGGGTGATGCCCGGCAGGCGCAACAGCGTGTCGTGCAGGAACTGCTCGAAGTGCTTGATGTCGGCCACCAACACCGTCATCACGTAGTCGCTCTCGCCGGTCGTGCTGTGGCACTGCACGATCTGCGGCACCACGAGCACGGCCTTCTCGAACTGCCGGACCTTGTCCTCGTTGTGCTGGGCCAGGTTGGCCTCGACCACCACGCGCAGGCCCAGGCCCACGCGCTCGGGGTCGACCAGCGCGGTGTAGCCGCGGATGACGCCGGCGGCTTCCATGTCCTTGATGCGCTTCCAGCACGGGCTGGGTGACAGGCCCACCGCATCCGCCAGCTGCTGCAAGGTCTGGCGCGAATCGCGCATCAGCTCGTCGAGCAGGCCCAGGCTGTACTTGTCGAGATCGACTTGCTCGTTCATTGCCAGTTGGTGGAATGATTCACCGCGAATGTAGCGCCGGGCGGCTGAAATCAGAAGCGATTGCTCGGCCAGCGGCTCTAGGCTGCGAACCTTGCCGATCCTCCGTCAGGTGCCCCATGGCCGATGCCTTCGCTGCCGATCCGCCTCCGGTCCGAACCGCCTACACGCTGAGCGACAGCCTGTGGGCGCGCAGCGGCACCGTCTTCCTGACCGGAACTCAGGCCCTGCTGCGCGTGCTGCTGATGCAGCGCCAGCACGACCAGGCAGCCAGCCTGGAGACCCAGGGCTTCATCAGCGGGTACCGCGGGTCACCGCTGGGAGCGGTCGATCTGGCGGTGTGGCGCTCGGGTGAACGCTTCACGCAAGCCGGCATCCGCTTCCTGCCGGCGATCAACGAGGAACTGGCCGCCACCGCCGTGCTGGGCACGCAGCGAGTCGAGTCCGACCCCGACCGCACCTGCGCCGGCGTGTTCGCGCTCTGGTACGGCAAGGGCCCGGGCGTCGACCGCGCAGGGGACGCGCTCAAACATGGCAACGCCTATGGCAGCTCGCCGCACGGTGGCGTGTTGGTGGTGGCCGGCGACGACCACGGCTGCGTGTCGAGCTCGATGCCGCACCAGAGCGACGCTGCGCTGCAGGCCTTCGGCATGCCGGTGCTGGCGCCGTCGTCGGTGGCCGACCTGGTCGAGTTCGGCCTCTACGGCTATGCGCTGTCGCGCTACAGCGGGGCCTGGGTCGGCCTGGCCTCGCCGTCGGAGGTGGTGGAAAGCGGCAGCAGCGTCGACCTCGACCTGATCGGCGCGCGCACGTCGGTCTGGCTCGATGCCATCGCCGTGCAGCGGGCCAGCGGGCACCAGGCGCCAGCCGACGGGCTGCACTACCGCTGGCCCGACTTGCCTTCGTTGCGCATCGAATCGCGCGCGGCCGACAAGCTGGCGGCGGTGGCCGCCTTCGCGCGCATCAACCGCATCGACCGCGACGTGATCAGCTCGCCACAGGCCCGCGTCGGCATCCTCACCGCGGGCAAGGCGCACCACGACTTGATGGAGGTGCTGCGCCGCCTGGCCCTGACGCCTGAACTGCTGGCCGCTGCCGGTGTGCGCGTGCGCAAGCTGGGGCTGGTGTTTCCGCTCGAAAGCACGGGCCTGCGCGAGTTCACGCGGGGCCTGGACGAAGTGCTGGTGATCGAGGAGAAGGCCGGCCTGGTGGAAAACCAGCTTCGCCAGCTGTTCTACAACGACAGCGTGCGGCCACGTGTCGTGGGCAAGCACGACGCCAATGGCGCAGCCCTGGTCAGCGCCCTGGGCGAGTTGCGCCCGTCGCGCCTGATCGAAATCGTGGCCGCCTGGCTGGCGCGGCACGACGCCAGGATCGACCGCCACCAGCATGTGCGCGACTTCACGCTGCCCGAGCTGTTGAGCAACAGCGCCGATGCCGTCAAGCGCCAGCCCTACTTCTGCGCCGGCTGCCCGCACAACACCAGCACGCGCGTACCCGAAGGCTCGCACGCGCGCGCCGGCATCGGCTGCCACTTCATGGCCAACTGGATGGAGCGCAGCACCGAGGGCCTGATCCAGATGGGCGGCGAAGGTGTCGACTGGGTCTCGCACGCGATGTTCACCCGCGTGCCGCATGTCTTTCAGAACCTGGGCGACGGCACCTACTACCACTCGGGCTATCTCGCCATCCGCCAGGCGGTCGCGGCCAAGGCGACGCTGACCTACAAGATCCTCTACAACGACGCGGTGGCGATGACCGGCGGCCAGCCGGTGGACGGCGCGATCAGCGTCGACGCCATCGCGCGCCAGGTCGAGAGCGAAGGCGTGGCCCAGGTCGTGGTGCTGAGCGACGACATCGACAAGTACAACGCGATCAAGGCGCGCTTTCCGGCCGGCACCGAGTTCCACCACCGCGATGCGCTCGACGCCGTGCAGCGCCGGCTGCGCGTGACCCCCGGCGTCACGGTGCTGATCTACGAGCAGACCTGCGCTGCCGAGAAGCGCCGCCGGCGCAAGAAGGGCGAGCTGGTCGACCCGCCTCGCCGCCTGTTCATCAACCAACAGGTTTGCGAAGGCTGCGGTGACTGCGGCGTGCAGAGCAACTGCGTGGCCGTGCTGCCGCACGAGACGGCGCTGGGCCGCAAGCGCCGCATCGACCAGAGCGCGTGCAACAAGGACTACTCGTGCGCCAAGGGCTTCTGCCCCAGCTTCGTCAGCGTGATTGGCGGCCGGCCACGCAAGCACTCGGGCCTGCTCGACGCACGGCGTGACGAGTTCGAAGCGCTGGTGCGGGCCTTGCCGCTGCCGGCCGACCACCGCTGGACCGGACCCTACGACCTGCTGGTCACCGGCGTCGGCGGCACCGGCGTGGTGACAGTCGGCGCGCTGGTGGCGATGGCCGCGCATGTGGAAGGCAAGGCGGCCAGCGTGCTCGACTTCATGGGCTTTGCGCAGAAAGGTGGTGCGGTGCTGTCTTTCGTGCGCCTGGCCGAACACGCCGCTGCGCTCAACCAGGTTCGAATCGACGCCCAGCAGGCCGACGCCATGCTGGCCTGCGACCTGGTGGTGGCAGCGTCAGCCGACGCTTTGCAAACCGTGCGTCACGGCCGCACCAGGATCCTGGCCAACGAACATCAGATCCCGGTCGCCGACAGCGTGCGCAACCCCGACGCCGAGCTGCAATGCAACGAGCTGCTGGCCAAGCTGCACTTCGCAGCCGGAGCCGACCATGTGCAGACCTTCGATGCGCAGGCGCTGGCGCAGGACTTCCTGGGCGACACGATCACGTCGAACACCGTAGCGCTGGGCTTTGCCTGGCAGCGCGCTCTGGTGCCGGTGAGCCTGGCCGCACTGCAGCGCGCAATCGAGTTGAACGGGGTGGCGGTGGCGCTCAATCAGCTCGCCTTCTCGCTCGGCCGGATGGCGGCGGCCACGCCGGCCGCGCTGGCGCTCTGGCTGGAACCGGGCCGCGACGCCGCCCCGCGTGGCGACACGCTGCCCGAACTGATCGAGCGCGCGATTCGGCACCTCACGGCCTGGCAGGACCATGCCTGGGCCGATCGATTCGTGCGCACCGTGCACGCGGCCCAAGCGCGCGAGCGCTCGCTCGGCGGCGACCCGGCCCTGCCCTTCACGCAGGCCGTGGCACGCAGCCTGCTCAAGCTGATGAGCTACAAGGACGAGTACGAGGTGGCGCGGCTGTACACCGACGGTGGCTTCCAGCAGGCGCTGCACGATCAGTTCGAAGGCGAGCTGCGGCTCGAGTTCCACCTGGCGCCGCCGTGGCTGTCACGCGCGAGGAACGGCCAGCCGCCGCGCAAGCTGCGCCTGGGGCCGTGGCTGCTGCCGGCGATGCGGCTGCTGGCGCATGCGCGTCCGCTGCGTGGCACGGTGCTCGACCTGTTCGGCCGCAGCGCCGAACGGCGGCTCGAACGGCAATCGATCGTGGACTTCGAGTCGCGCGTGAACGAACTGTTGGCCACCCTGGACGCCGCGCGGCTGCCGCTGGCCACGGCGATCGCCCGCGGTCCGCTGACGATGCGCGGTTTCGGCCACGTGAAGATGGCGAACCTGGCACTGGCCCGCGTGCGCGAGGCCGAACTGCTGCACCGTTGGGACCCCTCGCGCTACCCGCGGCCAGTTGCCACACCGGCTGCGGGCCAGTTCAAGGGCATCGCCGTGGTGGGCGGTTGAACGGCGCCCCGCTAACCCACTAACGGAACTTGAGTTGCCACAGACCGACCGCCACGTGTCCCCAGACCAGGATGTTGACGCTGAACAGTGTCAACACGCGCGAGAAGTTCCAAAAGGCGCGGGCACGATCGCCATGGTCGCGCGAACCCGTCATCAGGTACAGCAGCAGGAACATCACCGACGGCACGAAGGTGCCTGCGATGAGCACCCCCATCACCCAGTAGAAGATCTTCATGGCGCGATTATCGCGACGCGCATCTGCGGCGAGGCCGGGTCACTGTCTGGTCGGCCGCCAGGCGGTCGGGCGACGAGGGCGCAGCGCGGCAGCAGCCCTGGGTCAGCCCTGACGCAGCGCTATCCGGGTGGCCGCGTGAAGAGCCTGGCCGCCCGGCCCTTGAGTTCCAGCAGTTCGCTTGGCGTGATGGCGTAGCGCGCGTTCAGCACATCCACCACGACACGGAACTCCACTTCGCGCGACCCGTTGGAAAGCACGCCCAGCGTGAACTCGTAGTCCTTGCGGTCGGCCGGCAGGCCTTGTGTCTGGACATCGTAGCCTTCGTACTGGACGTTGCCGATATCGCCACTGGCCAGGTCAAGCTCACCACGCGCGCGCACTTCGCCGTCGCTCAGTTCGTCGATGATCGTGATGGGTAGTTTGAGGTCCATGGCGGGTTCCTGTCGGTCGCCTTCTCACCCAGTACACGGGCGCACGATTTTAGTGATGCGGGAGGCGCGATAGCGCCAATCAACCCGCTCCGGCGCCCAGCCGTTCGGATGCCAGGTAGTGCTGGCGGTAGATCTCGAACGGCATGCTGTCGGCCGCTTCGATCTGCGCCTGGCGCTCGATCGACGCTCGTGCCTGGGTCTCGAAGCGGGCCTGCAGTTCGGCCGCGCAGGGCAGCGCCAGCAGGCCGGACCGCGTGGCCGCCGACTGGGCACGCACGAAGCGCACGTAGGACTGGGCGAAGTCGCGCGTCATCGTGTCGAGCACGCGCGCCGACGGCAGCGACTCGGGCTGCACCAGGCTGGCCCGGGCCCGGGCCAGCGCCTCGATGTAGCGCAGGTCGCCCAGCGCCGCGGCCACGGTTTCGGCGATCGGCAGGCATTCGTCCAGCACCTGCAGCGCCCAGTCGAGCAGCGGCACCTCGCCGTCGCCACAGTCGAGCTCGAGGCCCGGCTCGCGGCCACGCGCGGCCGTGCGGTGCCGGTTGTCGCCCAGCCGCACCAGTTCTTCGGGGCTATCTGGCGGGCTCTCGGACAGCAGGCAATGGAGCAGGAAGACATCGATCACGCGCATGGTCTCGGCGTTGATGCCCACCGGTTCGAACGGATCGAGGTCCATGCAGCGCACCTCGACATATTCGACCCCGCGCCTGCGCAGCGCATGCAGCGGGCGCTCGCCGGGCAAGATCACGCGCTTGGGACGGATGGTGCCGTAGAACTCGTTCTCGATCTGCAGCAGGCTGGTGGCCAGCTGGTTGTATTCACCGCCCAGGTTGCGCACCCCCACCCGCTCGTAGGGCGGGTGCGGACGCGTCAGCGCGCCGTGCAGCGAATAGGCATAACTCGCCAAACTGTTATAACTGACGGCCAGCGCGGCCTGCGCATCGCTCTGGTAGCCGAGCCGCCCCATGCGCAGCGAGGTGGCATGCGGCAGGTGCAGCGTGTCACCTCCTCCATCCTGATTGGCGAACGGTTGCAACTCGTGCTCTCGCCCTTCGACGAAGCTCTTGCACAACGCCGGCGACGCGCCGAACAGCAGCAGCAGCAGGAACGAGTGGCGGCGGAAGTTGCGGATCAGGCCGAAGTACTCGTCGTTGTTCAGCCCCGGCATCGACCAGTTGTAGTGAATGCCCGAGATGGTCTGCATGCGCCGCCCGTAGCGGTGGCCCAGCCCCATGCGGTAGACGCTCTTGGCACGCCCGACGTTGCTGGTGCCATAGGTCCCGATCGGGATGTTCTCGTCGGCCGGCAAGTCGCAGGGCATGCTGCCGACCCACAACAACTCGTCGCCGATGGCGCGATAGACGAACTGGTGGATCTCGGTCAGCTCGCGCGCGCAGGCGTCGACGTCCGGGTGCACGCCGGTGATCAGTTCGAGCTGTGACTCGCTGTAGTCGGTGGTGACGTGCGGGTGCGTCAGCGCCGAGCCGAGCGCCAGCGGGTGCGGTGTCAGCGCCAGGCCGTTGGTCGGCAACACGCGCAGGCTTTCCTTTTCCACGCCGCGGCGCATGCCGCGCAGGCGTTCGGGCGTGAGGCTGGCCAAGCCTCGGGTCAGGCGCGATTTGACAGCGGACATGGGCGGACAAGGGTTCGACGAAGGCGCGCAAGGTAGCAGGTTTGTGCAACCGGCGCTGGGCGCGCCGCCATGCCTAGCGCTGCGGCATGTCCTTGGCGCCGTAGCCCAGGCTCACGGTCGCGTCTTGTGGTATCGGCGGCATGGTCGCATGCCAGTCGTCCCAGGCCTGGCGCAGCGCGGCCAGTCGCTCGGGCTGGCGGCAACCCAGGTTGGCGCGCTCGCGCTCGTCGGCCGGGATGTCGAACAGGTACTCGTGGCCATCGACCATCAGGTACTTGTGCCGGCCGACGCGGCAGGCGCGCTGGCCGCGGTGCTTCATGCGCCAGAACAGGGGTCGCTCGAAGGTGGCGCCGGGGTCACTCAGCAGCGCAGCCAGCGACACGCCGTCCAGCGGGTGGCCCGGGTCCGGCACGGCTCCGCCCAGCGCGATCATCGTGGCCGACCAGTCCATCGTCAGGCATTGCTGATCGGTCACGCCGCCGGGCGCGATGACGGCCGGCCAGTGCACGATCCAGGGCACGCGGATGCCGCCTTCGGTCAGATCCATCTTGCCGCCCACCAGCGGCCAGTTGTCGCTGAAGCGCTCGCCGCCGTTGTCGCTGGTGAAGACCAGCAGCGTGTCGCGCTCGATGCCATGCGCGCGCAACGCGGCCATCAGGCGGCCGATGCCTTCGTCCATGTGGTGGATCATGCGGCGATAGCTGTCGATGTTGCCGCCATGCAGGTGGAACAGGTTGCCGCGCAAGTCGTCGGCCAGCGCCGCGTCGTCGCGTGTTTCCCAGGGCCAGTGCGGCGCCGTGTAGTGCAGGCTGATGAAGAACGGCCGGCTCTGGCCGGCCATGCGGTCGACAGTGTCGACCGCGCGCTGGCTGATCAGGTCGGTCAGGTAGCCGTCGGCGTCATGCTCGGCATCGCCTTCGAACAGGTCGTGCGCACCCGTGCTGGCGCAATGGGTGAAGTAGTCGACGCCGCCGCTCATGGGTCCGAAGAATTCGTCGTAGCCGGACTGCAGCGGACCGAAGGTCGGCGGGTAACCGAGGTGCCACTTGCCGATCAGCGCGGTGCGGTAGCCGGCGTCGCGCAGCAGGCCGGGCAGCGTGGGGTGTTCGGGCGGCAGGCCCAGCGTGGTGCTGCCGCGGCTCGTGCTGTTGATCGGCTCTTCGGCCGCGCCGCGCAAGCGGTACTGCCAGCGCGCCGTCATCAGCGCAAAGCGTGTCGGCGAACAAACCGGCGAGTTCGCGTAGCCCTGCGTGAACTTCAGCCCGCGGGCCGCCAGCGCGTCGAGCACGGGCGACACCGGGCCGAACTCGGCGTCGCGCCCGCCGTAGCAGCCCAGGTCGGCGAATCCCAGGTCGTCGGCGACGATGAAGACGATGTTCGGGCGCGGCGCGTTCATGTCAGTCCGCCTGGTAGCCGGTGGCCTTGACGGGCTTGGCCCACTTCTCGAGGTCTGCCTTCTGCACCGCGGCCAGTTGCTCCGGCGTCGACCCGACAGGCTCGAGCCCGATGTCGTCGAGCCGCTTGCGCAAGACCGGATACAACATCGCGCCTGACCCCGCCTGCTGGATGCGCAGCGCGGTCTCGCGCGGCAGCGCGCCCGGGCCGTACATCGCGAACCACGCGGTGGCGTCCATCGCCACCCCTTGTTCGCGCAGTGTGGGCACGTCGGGCAGCAGCGGCGAACGGGTGGCGCCGGCCACCGCGATGATGCGAACCTTGCCCGCGCGGTGCTGCTCCAGCGCCTCGCTGACGACGTCGATGCTGTAGCCGATGTGTCCGCCCAGCAGCGCGTTCATCGCCGGCGCGCCGCCCTGGTAGGGCACGTGCTGCAACGCCACGCCGGCGGCTTCGCCCAGCATCACGCCCAGGAAGTGCGGCACCGTGCCGTTGCCCGACGAGCCGAAGTTGGCCGTCGACGGATCGGCCCTGGCCCTGGCCAGCATCTCGGCCACCGACTTGACATTGGTCTTCGGGCCCGACACCAGCGCGAACTGGAAGCCCGCCAGCAGGCTGATCGGCGCCAGGTCCGTGTTCACGTCGTAACTCAGCTTCTTGAAGACATGCGGGAACAGCACCACCGGACCACTGGGCATGATCAGCACGGTGTTGCCGTCGGGCGCCGAGTTCTTCAACTGGTCGATGGCGATGCGGCCGGCCGCGCCGGGCTTGTTGTCGACCATCACGTTCTGGCCGCCCAGACCTTCGCGCATGCGCTCGGCCAACAGCCGCGCGATGGTGTCGGCCGAGCCGCCGGGCGGGAATCCGACCAGGATCCTCAGCGGCGGCCGTTCGGTCTGAGCCCGTGCCCACGGGCTGGCCAGGATGGCCGCGACAGCGGCCAGCAGAACGGCTCTTTTTTGCATGTCCGGTCTCCACAGGATGAAGGCTGCAGACTATAGCCACGGCCGACAGATAGACTGCACGCATCCGGTCCCTTCAGCAGCCGCCGCTGCATCCGTTCATGTGTCCTTGGTCAAGCTGCTGCCCGACACCCGCCGACGCATCGCGATGGGCACTGGGGCTGGTGCTGGCGATCGCCGAGGCGGCCTGGGCACAAGCTGCGGGCCCGGTGCACATCCCGGGCCTGTCGCTCGAGTCGCTGCCGCGCCCGACCATGCCAGCGGCCGAGCGCGGCCCGGTCGTGCCGGCGCAGGTCGAACGTTGGCGCAAGGAGGCCCAGGCGCACGAACATGGCGACCGCGCCGAGCGTGACGCCGTGCGCGCCGCCCAGCTGTATTGCCGCGCAGCCCGCTTTGGCGACGCCGAGGCACAGTACAGCCTGGCCTGGATGCTGACCAACGCGCGCGGCATCGAGCGCGACGACGCGCAGGCCGCGCATCTGTTTGCCGCCGCGGGCGAACAAGGCCACCCGCAGGCGCAGGCGATGGCCACGCGGCTGGGCACACCGCTGGGCGCACCGCCGCCCTGCCTGCGTCCGCCCGATGGCGACCTGGCGCCGCTGCTGGCATCCGCCCGACCGCGCTCGAGCGCGGTGATCGTGCGCCACCCGGGCCAGCTTACAGCGACGCCGCCAGCCCCGACCGCGCTGCCGGCACCGGCCCCGCCGGCGCACGCGCCGCCGCAGATCGTGCGCTTCGTGCAGTTGGTGGCGCCCGAATACCAGCTCGAGCCGCACGTGGTGCTGGCGCTGATCGCGCAGGAGTCGAACTTCGACCCGCTGGCGCAGTCACCGAAGAACGCGCAGGGGTTGATGCAGTTGATCCCCGACACCGCGCGCCGCTTCAACGTGCGCAACGTCATCGACCCGGCACAGAACATCCGTGGCGGCATGGCCTACCTGCGCTGGCTGCTGGCGTACTTCGAAGGCGACCTGATGCTGGCGCTGGCGGCCTACAACGCCGGTGAACGCGCGGTCGAACGCTACCGCGGCGTGCCGCCCTATGCCGAGACCCGGCTCTACGTGCGCAAGATCATCGCCGCACTCAACGGCCAGCGCTCGCATCCGTTCGATGCCAAGGCCACTGCCCCGTCGGAGGTGCTGGCCCTGATACGCGGCGCCGCGCGGACCAACTGAAGGCCGGGCACAGCCTGCGCAACATCGGCGCGGCCGAGCCAACCAAGCACCAACGGAAGGGCCGCCGCAAGGCGCCCGTCCGCCCTGGTTGCAGCAGGCGAGTCGGCCAAAGGCAACACGCCCAAGGCACCCGACATCCTTCGGGTCAGCCCGGTTTGACCGCACGCGGCTGGCCCGCCACCATCAGGCCCCGGCACCGAAAGGCAACGATGAATCCCTTTACGCACCTGCTCAAGCGCTCCGGCAGCCAGCCGCCGATCGGCACCTGGCTGCTGTCGGCCAGTCCGCTGCTGGCCGAAGCCGCAGGGCACGCCGGCTTCGACTGGGGCGTGATCGACATGGAACATGGCCCGCTGGACATGGGCGACGTGGTGCACCTGCTGCAGGCCGTGGCCGGCACGCGGCTGGTGCCGGTGCTGCGCGTGCCCTGGAACGACGCCGTCACCATCAAGCGCGTGCTCGACGCTGGCGCCACCACGCTGTTGGTGCCCTTCGTGCAGAACGCGGCCGAGGCGGCACAGGCGGTGGCCGCCACGCGCTACCCGCCGCAGGGTGTGCGCGGCATGGCCGGCATGAGCCGCGCGGCGCTGTTCGGCATGGCGGTCAACCACTTCACCACCGCCAACCACAACATGGCCGTGATCGTGCAGATCGAGACCGTGGCCGCGTTGGCCGAGCTGGAGGCGATCGCCGCGGTCGACGGGGTCGACGCGATCTTCATCGGGCCAGCCGACCTGTCCGGGTCGATGGGCCTGGTCGGCCAGACCACGCACCCCAAGGTGATGGAGGCCATGGCCGAAGCCGCGCGCCGCTGCCACGCGCTGGGCAGACCGATCGGCAGCATCGGGGTCGAACCTGCGGTGGTGGCGCAGTACCGTGCGTCGGGCTACGACTTCCTGGCCATCGACTCCGACCTGGGCTTGTTCATGCAGGGCGCACGGCGCTCGATCACGGCACTGCACTCGCGCCAGAGCGAGCACGTGCACGACCTGGCTGGCGGCACGCGCGAAGCCTGATCCAGCGGCGGCGGCTGGCTGCGGCCTACACTGGCCTGATCCGGCCACCCCCGCGCGCGTTTGCCCGCGCCTCGCTGCCTGCCATGCATCACCCGATCAACAAACTGCTGCTGCCGCTGCTGGCCGCGCTCGCTCTGGGCCTGTTCGCATCGCTCGGGCCCGACTCGGCGGCTCGCGCGCAGACCACCGCGTCCACTGCGGCCGTTCCGCCGCGCGACCCGGCGCCGGGTGACGATGCCCAGACGCGCCGCCTGGTGCTGCCCAACGGCATCAAGGTGCTGCTGCTGTCGGACCCCAAGCTCAACCTGTCTTCGGTGGCGCTGGCGGTGGGCGTGGGTTCGCTGGCCGACCCGCCCGCACGCCAGGGGCTGGCCCACTTCCTCGAGCACATGCTTTTCCTGGGCACCGAGAAGTACCCCGAGATCACCGGTTTCGACGCCTACCTGCGACGCAACAGCGGCGTCAACAACGCCTATACCGCCGACGACCACACCAACTACTTCCTCGAGATCCGCCACGAGGCCTTTGAAGGCGCACTCGACCGCTTCGCACAGTTCTTCATCGCCCCGCTGTTCGACCCCCGCTTCACCGAACGCGAGATGAACGCGGTGGCGTCCGAACATCAGCAGAACCTCGAGAACGACCAGTGGCGTGAGCAGCAAGTGCGCATCCAGGCCTACGCCAGCGGCCACCCGGCGCGCCACTTCGGCACCGGCAGCAAGGAGACCCTTGCGGGTGTGACGCGCGACGAGCTGCTGGCCTTCTACCGTAGCCATTACAGCGCCAACCGCATGACGCTGGCGCTGACCGGCAATGCCAGCCTGGACCAGCTCGAACGCTGGGCCCGCAACTACTTCAACCCGGTGCTCGACCGCCGCTTGCCGGCGCTGGTCTACCCGGCCGACTACCTGCCGAAGAAGGCGGCGTTGCGCCTGCTGCGCATGGAGCCGATCAAGGACCTGCGCCAGCTCCACCTCGAGTTTGCGCTGCCCGGGCTGCACGACGGCTGGGCCGACAAGTCGGCCGAGCTGCTGGGCTTCGTCTTCGGCGCCGAGGGTCCGGGCAGCCTGCTGGCGCAGCTCAAGTCCGAGGGCCTGGCCACCAGCCTGTCGGCAGCGGCGCAATCGGCCACCCGGCAGTACGGCGCGCTCGAGCTGCAGATCGGATTGACGCCGCAAGGCCTGGAGCGCGTGCCGCGGGTGCTCGAGCTGGTGTTCGCCAGCGCACGCGCTTTGCGCGAGCAGGGCCTGCCTGCGCACCTGTTCAAGGAGCGCCAGGCGCTGGCCCGGCTGGACGAGCGCTTTCGCGACAAGGGCGAAGGCGCCAACCTGGCAGCCGGACTGGCCAGCGCGCTGCAGACCTACCCGCTCGAGGTGGCAGAACGGGTGCCTTACCTGTGGTTGCGCGAAGACCCGCAGGCCTTGCAGGCGCTGCTGGCGCGCATCAGCCCCGACAACCTGCTGGTCATGCTGATCGCCAAGGGCCAGCCGACCGACCGCATCGAGCCTATCTACGGCACACGCTACGCCTACAGCGAAGACACCGGCGCGGCCTACGCCGCACTGCTGCAGCCGCCGCGCGTGGCCACGATCTTCCCG
The DNA here is from genome assembly GCA_031408155.1 of Rubrivivax sp. GTDB lineage: Bacteria > Pseudomonadota > Gammaproteobacteria > Burkholderiales > Burkholderiaceae_C > Rubrivivax. Next base: position 3,909 of record JANOJJ010000703.1, on the reverse strand, counting down.
CCGCGGCCCAACCCCTTCGTGCCGTTGCGCACCACGCTGCAGGCGCTGCAGCCGGCGCGACTGATCGACGAACCGGCCTTGAGCCTGTATCACGCGCAGGACAGCGAGTTCCAGCGCCCGCAGGCGGCCTATGTGCTGCGCCACCGCCTGCCGCGCAGCCTGGCCGGCACGCGCACGGCCACGCTGCTGCGCTTCTACGAAGCCTGCGTGCGCGAGGCCTTGAACGAGACCACCTACGTGGCAGCCGAAGCCGGTTTGCGCTTCATGCTTGGCGCCTCGCTCGACGGGGTGACGCTGGTCACCGAAGGCTACGACGAAGCCAACGGCCGCCTGCTCGACGCGGTGGCACCGAGCCTGGTCGACTTCGAGCTCGCACCCGAGCGCTTTGCCGACATCAAGGACCGGCTGCTGCGTGAGTTGTCGGCCTTCGAGACTGCCGACGCCTACCTGAGCGTGCGCGAGACCCGGCGCGCGCTGGTGCGCGAGTTCTACGCCACCCCGGCCGAGATGCTGGCGCTGGCACGCGACGTCACACTGGACCAGGTGCGCGGGTTTGCGCGCGAGCTCTTCGCGCGCGGCAAGCTCGAGGCACTGGCGTTCGGCAACCTGGGTCCGACCGAGGCCGTGGCCGCGGTGCGTCGCGTGGCCGCCGTGCTGCGCACGCAGCCGCTGGCTGACGGCGAGTTGCTGCGCAGTCGCCAGCTCGTCAGCCGGCCGGGCGACGACTTGCGCAGCAGCGAGCAGCTGTTGGTCAACAACTCCACGCTGCGGCGTGAATACCTGCTCGGCGGCGACAGCGCCGAGGCACGCGCTGCCGCGCAAGTGATCTCGGCCGTGGTCGGCGACCCTTTCATGTCCGAGCTGCGTACGCGCCAGCAACTGGGCTACCTCGTGCAGGGCAATGCCTTCGAGGACGAACAGCAAACGGTGGCGATGTTCCTCGTCCAGTCGGGCGAGTACCCGGCCGACCTGCTCGAAGCGCGCGCCGATGCCTTCATCCAGACCCTGCCGGCGCAACTAACCGCACTGCCGGCCGACGCCTGGGCGACGGTGATCAGTGGCGTGCGCTCGCGCCTGCAGGAGCGCGACAAGTCCATCGCCGAGCGTGCGCAGCGCCTGTTTGTGCTGGCCTACGACAAACGTGGCGAGTGGGCACGCAACGAGGCCACGCTGCGCGCGCTGGACGGCCTGACGCAAGCCCGCGCCGGCGAGATCCTGGCCCGTGCTCTGGCGCCGCAGACGCGGCAGATGCGCAATTTGCTGGGCTTTGCGCGCGAACACCGGCCGCAGGCGGTGCCGGTCGTGACGGTGACCGACCGCACGGCGTGGAAGCGGACCCAACGCTACGAGTAAGTCGGCGACGGGCCGGTCCGTGCACACGCCCATGACAGGGACCGGGCGCGTGCCGGTGCCGGTGCCGGTGCCAGTGGCGCAATAAAGTGCCGTCATCACCTGCCCCGGGCACGGTCCGCATGCCCCATGTCTGCCTGCAACGCCGAAGACCGGGTCGTGCTGATCAACGCCGCGGCTTGCCGCCTGTTCGGTACCACGCATGACCAGGCCATCGGCTCGCCTGTGCAGGCTTTGCCGGTGAGGACGTGTTGGCCGGGCGCGGCGGGCAGAGCAGCCCAGCCCATGCCGACCTGTTGCGGGCGAACGGGTCCTCCTTTGCCGTCAAAATCTCTCGCTCCACGGTCGGCGAAGCAACGGACCGCTTGACAACCGTTATGCTTCGCGATATGAGCGACCGCGGGCGACTGGAGGCGGAATCGCGTTTGTGCATCGAGGCCGAAACCTCGAACCGCACGAAGAGCCTGCTGATGTCCTACATCGCCCACGAGATGGGCAATCCATTGAACGGATTGTTGTGATTCGCGCAACTCATGGTTAACGATGCCGTCCACCCGCTCGCCCCGCAACAGGCCAGTCGGCTGGGGCACATCGTCACGAGCGGCCGGCACCTCGAAGTCCTGCTGCACGATGTGATGGATAGCGGCAGTTTCGATTCCGCAAAGCTGAAGATCGCCCTGCGTCCGGTCGGTGTCGCACTAGGCGTCCAGGTCGCTGCCGACGCGGTCGCTGTGCGGCCAGGTGCAGGTCGACAGCGATGCCGGGCGGGGATGCCGAGTGCGCCGGGCACCGCCGCCGTTCAAGGTTGCGTCGAGCCTGCCGAGGTGGAGCGAGCTGCCGGAAATCGACCGTGACCGACGCGCCACGCACAGCCGTCGTGCACGACCGCGTGCTGCTGGTCGACGATGATCCGGGCACGATCCAGCTGCTGAGCCGGATCCTCTCGGGCGTGGCTGACCTGCAGTTCGCCACCAGCGGGGCGGACGCATTGCGACTGGCCCAGGCGTCGACGCCCGATCTGATACTGCTCGATGCCGAGATGCCGGGTATGAGCGGATTCCAGGTCTGCAAGTCGTTCAAGTCGGACCCGGCGCTCGTCGATGTGCCAGTGATCTTCGTGACCAAACACAACGAACCCGAGTTCGAAGTCTCGGGCTTCGAACTGGGGGCGGCGGACTTCATTGCCAAGCCCATCGTCGCGCAACTGGTGCTGGCTCGGGTCAAGGCCCAGTTGCGGGTCAAGCACATGGCCGACGAGTTGCGCCGCATCGCCACGGTCGACGTCCTGACCGGCATTGCCAACCGGCGCAGCTTCGACGAGTTGCTGGATCGCGAATGGCACCGCGCGCGTCGCTTTGGTGATCCGCTGGCCCTGCTGATGATCGACGTCGACCACTTCAAGCTGTTCAACGACCGCTATGGACATCCGGCAGGCGATGCTTGCCTGTGGTCCGTGGCGCAAGCGCTGGTGGGTGCCAGCACGCGCCCGGCGGATCTGGTGGCGCGCTACGGCGGTGAAGAGTTCACTGTGCTGCTGCCGCTGACGCCGCGCGCAGGGGCCGAGCATGTGGCCCGATGCGTCCTCGACGCGATCGAGGCGCTGGACATCGCGCATGAAGCATCGTTGACGGGACAGCGGGTTTCCGTGAGTGTCGGTGCAGCCTGCTATGACGACGACAGCGCGAACTGGATGCCAGCGTCGGCCGAGTCCCGCGTCGCAGACGACGTGGGTACGCGCTGCACAGCGATGGACCTGGTGCGAGCCGCTGACCTGGCGATGTATTCCGCCAAGCACGCCGGTCGGGCCCGGGCCAGGCTGCTGGACATCGCCGACGTGGAAACGCCTCGCATGGCTCGCGACATCACGCGGTCCGCCGCAGGCTGCGGCGCGTCGGCTGACCTGCGCACCTGAGCACGCCACGCACGGCACCGACCATCGGCCGCGCGTACCACAAGTCTGATTCGTTCCCCACACAAGCCGGCCACGACCATGATGACAAGAAATTCCACGCGACCTGACACTGCTTCCAGCATGGAGGAAGGGGTTGCCGAGGTTCGTCGCCAGGAGTCCCTGCTCAGAACCGGGGCGCTGCAGAGTGCGATCTTCAACAGCGCCAACTTCTCGAGCATTGCCACCGACGCGAACGGCGTCATCCAGATCTTCAACGTCGGTGCCGAACGCATGCTGGGTTACGCGGCCGCCGACGTGATGAACAAGAGCACGCCCGCCGACATCTCCGATCCACAGGAACTGGTCACGCGTGCGCAGGCTCTCAGCATCGAACTCGACACCGCGATTGCGCCAGGATTCGAGGCCCTGGTGTTCAAGGCCTCGCGTGGCATCGAGGACATGTACGAGCTGACCTACATCCGCAAGGATGGCAGCCGCTTTCCGGCGGTGGTGTCCGTCACGGCCCTGCGCGATGCTCAGGAAGGCATCATCGGCTACCTGCTGATCGGCACCGACAACACCGCACGCAAACGGGCCGAGGAGGACCTGCTCAAGGCGGGCGCACTGCAACGCGCGATCTTCAACAGCGCCAACTTCTCCAGCATCGC
>JANOJJ010000702.1:0-5178 GCA_031408155.1 Rubrivivax sp. | reverse complement strand
TTCGTGAAGAAGCGCGAGGACATGACCCACGAGCAGTTCGCCAAGCACTGGCTCGGCACCCATGCGGGGCTGTGCGTCAAGTTGCCCGGGCTGATCCGCTACTCGGTGAACCTGGTCGACAAGTCGCGTTTCCCACACTTCGACTACGACGGGTTCTCCGAGCTGTGGTTCGAGTCGGAACCCGCATTGCAGGCTTCGCTAGAGAGCCCGGAAGGCAAGACCCTGCTGGCCGATCTGCCGAACTTCGCGGGCCAGATCCACCCCATCATCGCCATCGAAACGCCGTACATCTGGCCCTGAGGCCACACTGTCGTGGCTGGCCGGACCGACGCGATCGCGCTGCGCGCCGGTGCCATGTCGACCACGCTGGTCGATGGCCGCATCGGTCGTATCAACGTGTGCGGCCACGAGGTCTGGCATGGCGTGCACTTCCTGCTGCGTGACCCGCACTGGCGCACGCCGCCGCTGCAATGCGGCCCGGCGCGCCACCAGGTGCGCGACGGGGGCTGGCGCTGCCTGGTCGAAGGCGGTTTCGACAGAGTCCCCGGTCTCCGATGGCGCCTGACGGTCGACGGCACTGACGATCTGCACGCGCTGCAGGTCACCGGCGAAGTGCACGCGGCCGCGGAAATCGAGGTCAACCGGCTCGGCCTGTGCCTGCTTCATCCGATGGCCGCCGCCGATTGTGCGGTCGAAGTTGGGCATGTCGACGGGCGTGTCAGCCGCTCGCGGTTGCCGGGCTCATGCATCCCGCCCTGGCCGCCGTTCACCGGCATCGCCTCGTTGCGGCACGAGTTTGCACCAGGGTGCTGGGCCAGCGCGCACTTCGAAGGCGCCGACTTCGAATTCGAAGATCAGCGCAACAACGCCGACGCTTCGTTCAAGACCTACTCGCGGTCGAATTTCATGCCGCGGCCCTACCGCCTGGGCGCGGGTACGGTCGTGCGTCAGAGCGTCAGGTTGACGGTCGAGGCGCTACCCGAGGGATCTCCGGTCGGCAGCCGTGCGGTCGACGCAGGCGACGCAGGTCGCGCCGGTGACGTAGGCCATGCTGCGACTCGGATCGGGGTTGAGCTGCTGAGCACCGATCTCGCCGATCTGGCCCGTGCCGGCGACTGGATTGCTGCGATGGGCCTGGGCCACGTTCACGTCGCCGTAGACGCCGGGCAGATCGACAGCTTCGATTGCGAAGCGCTGGCTGCGGTGCTGGCCCCGGCGCGCGCACGATTGCGGCTGGACGTGCCGGGCCTGTCGCACAGCGGCGTTGAAGAGCCGCTGCGCCGGCTGGCCGCGCGCCTGCGCGCCGCGGGGGTCGTGCCGGACGACCTGGCCGTCTTCCCGAGCACGCACGCAGCCGCCGCCGCGGCACGTGCTGCGTTCCCGGCGACGCGCATCGGCGGCGGGACGCCGGACTTCTTCGTCCAGCTCAACCGCGCCGAGGACCTGCCGCTACTGGACTTCCTGAGCTTCACCGTCTGCCCCACCGTCCACGCCGCGGACGACGAGACCGTGATGCAAAGCCACGCCAGCCTGGGCGCGATGCTGGCGACGCTGGCGATCCGCTATCCCGGCGTGCCGGTGCAGGTCGGCCCGAGTTCGATCGCGGCGCGTCGCAGCCCGCTCGGCCAACTGGCGGCGGGCGACGGCATCCGGCCTCTGGCGCTGAGCGGCGTTGACGCGCGTGACCCCGGCGCATTCGGCGCGGAATGGATCGCCGGTCATGTGGTTGAACTGCGCCGCGCGGGGGCCCAGGCAGTCACCGTGGGCCGTCTCGCATGGTGCGCCCCGGGGTCGCCGGTGGCGCGCCAGCTCGCTCGCCTCGCGGCCGGCTAGACCTTGGGCGGGAAGAAGGGGCCGGTGGCGCTTTAGAAAGTCGGCACTGGCGCCCCGGCACAGTGGGCCAGGTGTTCGAACAGCGCTGCCAGCGCACTGCCCTGACGCGGCGCCTCACGCGTGCAGACCAGCATCTTGCGCGCGGCCCAGGGGTCGCTGAGTGGCAGCACCCGGAGCCGCAGTGCCGCCGCGAAGCTGCGCGCGGCATGCACCGGCAGTATCCCCACGCCCAGCCGAGCCTGCACCGCGCGGCAAACGGCCTCGAAACTGCGCACCTGTACCCGCAGCGCCATCGGGCGCTGGTGGAGCGCGGCCTGCGCGACCAGCAACCGGGTCAGCATCGCGCCGCTTTCCAGGCCGACGAGGTCGCGCTCGAGCAGGTCGGCAAATGCGATCGAACCGTCTCCCAACTCGTCGTCGTCGCAGACCACCGCGGCGAGCTCGTCCTGTCGGTATTGGGCGACATGTACGCCTGATACGTCGACGCCCTCGACGACGACGCCGATGTCGACCTCGCCGGCGCGCACGCGCCGCGCCGCCTCTTCGCTCCAGGCTTCCTCGAGCACGATGCGTATCTGCGGCGACCTGGCCTGGAACGCCGCAATGTCGGCCGGCAGGAACTGCGTCATCGCCGACGTGTTGCCGTGCACATGCAGCACCTCGATGCGCCCGCGCGCGTAGTTGGCCATCTCGGCGCGCATCTGGTGCACGCCGGCGACCACGTCGCGCGCGAGCACGAGCAGGCGATCGCCGGCCGGTGTTGGCTCCAAGCCACGCGAGTGGCGCTCGAATAGCTGCACCTTGAACTGGTGTTCCAGCAGGGCCAAGCGGCGGCTCGCCGCCGGGACCGTGATGTGACTGGCTTCGGCGGCCCGGGTCAGGTTGCCCATCTCGGCAGCGCGTATGAATAGCGCGAGCGAGTCGATGTCGGGAAGCATCGACGGATTCTGGGCCGCGGGGCTGCGGCGGCCACTCCGGATCAGCCCGGTATTGCGAAGCCGGCAAGACGCCGTTGCCGACATGCCAATTCGCGGATCGGGCCGTGCGCTCTACAGTGCCAAGCTATCGTGGCCCGTCCGCTAGCGAACGAACATCGTGCGGCTGCAGCGCCCGCTGAAGGAGAACCCATTTGAAGAAGATGTTCATCGGCGGCCGCTGGGTCGCTGCCCGCGACGAACGCCTGCTGCCGGTCATCGCGCCGGCCGATGGTGCGGTGTTCGACCAGATCGCCCGCGGCGACAGCGCCGACGTCGACGCCGCCGTGCACGCCGCACGGGCCGCCCTCGACGGCCCCTGGGGCAGCATGTCGGCCACCGAGCGCGGGCGCCTGCTGATCAAGATCGGTCAGCAGGTGTCCGACCAAGCCGACGAACTGGCCCGGATCGAGGCGCGCGCGACACGGGCAAGCCGATGTCGACCGCGCGCAACGACATCGCGGTGCTGGCGCGCTACTTCGAGTTCTACGGCTCGGCGGCCGACAAGCTGCATGGGCAGTCGATCCCCTTCGTCGCCGGTCATCAGGTGACTCTGGTGCGCGAACCGCTGGGCGTCACCGCGCACATCATCCCGTGGAACTACCCTGCGCAGATGTTCGGGCGCACCGTCGTGCCAGCGCTGGCGATGGGCAACGCGACGGTGCTCAAGCCGGCCGAGGACACCAGCCTGTCGGCGCTGCGGCTGGCGGAGATCGCGGCCGAATGCGGTCTGCCTGACGGCGTGCTGAACGTCGTCACCGGACTGGGCGAGGAAGCCGGGGCGGCGCTGGCGGCGCACCCGGGCATCGACTTCGTCTCCTTCACTGGCAGCAACGAGGTTGGCACGCTGGTGCAGCAGGCCGCGGCGAAGAATGCCGTCAAGTGCGTACTCGAACTGGGCGGCAAGTCACCGCAGATCGTCTTCGACGACGTCGACATAGAACGCGCGGTACCCATCGTCGTGCGCGCCATCGTGCAGAACGCCGGCCAGACCTGCACTGCGGGCAGCCGGCTGCTCGTGCAGCGCTCGGTCGAGGCCCGCTTCGTCCGGCGTGTCGCGGAGGCCTTTTCGCAGGTTCGTGTCGGCACGCCCGAGATGGACCTGGACTGCGGCGCGTTGATGAACCCGGCGCAGGCGGCGCGGGTGCGGCGCTACATCGACGGCGCCCGGATCAGCGGGATTCCGGTGCTTGCCGAGGGCCGCATCGCCGACGGCGTGCCGGCGGGCGGCCATTACGTCGCGCCGACGATGTTCGGCCCGGTGCCGCGCGAACATCCGCTGGCGCGCGAAGAAGTGTTCGGGCCGGTGCTGGCGGTATTGCCTTTCGACGACGAGGCCGACGCTATCGCACTGGCCAACGGTACCGAATACGGCTTGCTGGCCGCCGTCTGGACCGAGAACGCCGGGCGCCTGCATCGCGTGGCCAAGGCGGTCAAGGCAGGCCAGGTGTTCATGAACTGCTACGGCGCCGGTGGCGGTGTCGAGCTGCCTTTCGGCGGCACCAAGCGCAGCGGGCATGGCCGCGAGAAAGGACTGCTCGCGCTCGAGGAACTGAGCAGCACGAAGACACTCGTGCATTACCACGGGTGAGCATCGATGGAGGCCATTCAATGAAGAAGATCGGCATGGTCGGCATCGGCCTGATGGGCCACGGCATCGCCAGCAACCTCGCCAAGCACGGCTATCAACTCGTGCTCTTCGAGCACGCCGGCAACCAGCCGCTCGATGCGCTCAAGGCGGCTGGCGCGGTCACGGTGGTCAGCCTGGCGGAACTGGCGGCTGCGAGCGACGCCGTCATCCTGGTGCTGACGGGATCGCCGCAGGTCGAGGCCGTGCTGACCGGCAACGGCGGCCTGCTGGCCGGCCTGCGCCCGGGCAGCGTGGTGATCGACTGCTCGACCGCGATGCCCGCTTCGACCATCCGCATGGCGCAGGCCGTCGAGGCAGCGGGCAGCCGGTTCCTCGACGCACCGATGACGCGCACGCCCAAGGAAGCCGCCGAGGGCCGGCTGAACTTGCTGGTGGGCGGCGACGCCGGATTGCTGGACCGCTGCCGGCCGGTGCTGCAGAGTTTCTCCGAGAACATCACGCATGTCGGGCCGGTCAGTGCGGGCCACAGCATGAAGCTACTGCACAACTACGTGTCGCTCGGCATGGTGGCGCTGCTGTCGGAGGCCGCCGCCTGCGCGCAGCGCAGCCAGGTGGCGCCGGAAGCCTTTGTCGAGGTCCTCGCCAAGGGCGGCGGCGGTGGTATCGCCCTCGAGCGGCTCAAGCCTTATCTGCTGGCGCGCGATCCTTCGGGGCTGCGCTTTTCGATCGCCAACGCGGCCAAGGACCTGGGCTACTACAACGCGATGGCAAAGGACGCGG
>JANOJJ010000378.1:0-3684 GCA_031408155.1 Rubrivivax sp. | reverse complement strand
GAATCCGACGTTGAGCACGATCTCGTTGTTCTTCACGTACTCCATCGGCACCTGCACCGAGGCGTCCACGTACACCGCCACGTAGGGCGTGAAGCCGTTGTCGGTGCACCAGTCGTGCAGGGCGCGGATCAGGTAAGGCCGGGTGGAGCTCCCGGCGTTGCCCGGCGAAGAAGGAATGAGGCTCATGCCGCTTCTTGTTCGAAAGGCCGTTACTTGCGCATGACCTTTTCAGACGGCGTCAGCGCCTCGATGTAGGCCGGGCGCGAGAAGATGCGCTCGGCGTACTTGAGCAGAGGCACCGCGTTCTTCGACAGGTCGATGCCGTAGTAGTCCAGGCGCCACAGCAGCGGGGCAATGGCCACGTCGAGCATCGAGAAGTCGTCACCGAGCATGTACTTGTTCTTCTGGAAGATCGGTGCCAGCTGGGTCAGCCGGTCGCGGATCTGCGAGCGCGCCTTTTCGAGTTGCTTGTCGGTCGCCTTGACGCCTCGACCCTCGAGCAGATTGACATGCGCGAACAGTTCCTTTTCGAAGTTGAAGAGGAACAGCCGCACCCGGGCGCGCGCCACCGGGTCTCCTGGCATCAGCTGCGGATGCGGAAATCGTTCGTCGATGTACTCGTTGATGATGTGCGACTCGTACAGGATGAGGTCACGCTCGACGAGGATGGGTACCTCGTTGTACGGATTCATCAGGGCGATGTCTTCGGGTTTGGCAAAGAGGTCGACGTCACGGATCTCGAAGTCCATCCCCTTTTCGAACAGTACGAAGCGGCAGCGGTGCGAATACGGGCACGTGGTTCCGGAGTAAAGCACCATCATGGCAAGCAGCCCTCAGTCAAACAGCGGGGCCGCTGGCGGCCGCGCAAAAAAACCAGGCGCAGCGGACGCCTGCGGCCCCCACTGCGCCATCCCCCGACACCGGTGCCGGGACATGAAAGTCGCCGGCGTTGGTGCCGCGACGCAATGCCAGCGGCGCACGGCGCCGGGCACGCATGCTACTTGACGTCCTTCCAGAAGGCTGCGTTGAGCCTCCAGGCAATGATCGTGAAGCCGAGCAGGAACAGCAGCACCCACACCCCCAGGCGCACCCGCTCACCTTGCATCGGCTCGCCCATCCACTGCAGGAAGGCCACCAGATCGGCCACCGCGAGGTTGTACTCCGACGAACTCAAGGTACCGGCCGAGATCGCTTCGAAGCCTTTGAACACATGCACCGACCTGCTCGCGTCGTGCGGGTCCTTCTCGTCGGCGAATAGCGCGCGCTGCTGGCCCTGCAACTGCCACAGGACATGGGGCATGGCCACGCTGGGGAAGGCCAGGTTGTTCCAGCCGGTGGCCATGGTGTCGTCGCGGTAGTAGGTGCGCAGGTAGGTGTAGAGGTAGTCAGCGCCACTGCCCTTGGAACCGTCAGCGCGCGAGCGCGCGATCACCGTCAGGTCGGGCGGAACGCCACCGAACCACTCTTTCGCTTCGCGTGGATCGAGCGAGACTTTCATCGTCTCGCCGACCTTGTCGGTGGCGAACATCAGGTTCTTCCTGATCTGGTCTTCGGTCAGGCCGATGTCGCGCATGCGGTTGTAGCGCATGAAGGCCGCGGCGTGGCAGTTGAGGCAGTAGTTGACGAACAGCTTGGCGCCGTTCTGCAGTGCGGCCATGTCGGTGACGCGCTCATTGGGGAACTTGTCCCAGGCAGGGCCGCCACTGGCGGCATGCGCACCAGTCACCAGCGCCAGGCTGGCGAGCAACCAGAGAATCAGTTTCTTCATGGTGGTGTGGCTCTCAGTGCGGCTGAAACGTCACGCGGTCAGGCACGGCCTTGAACTCGCCGATCTGGCTCCACCAGGGCATCAGCACGAAGAAGGCGAAATAAAAGACGGTGCCGACCTGGGCCATCAAGGTGCCGATGTCCGAAACCGGTTGGATGCCCAGGTAACCCAGGACAACGAAGACCACCACGAACACGCCGAGCATGCCTTTGTGCCAACCCGGGCGATAGCGGATCGACTTGACCGGGCTGCAGTCGAGCCACGGCAAGGCGAACAGGATCACGACCGCTCCACCCATCACGACCACGCCCCAGAACTTGGCGTCGAAGGTCTTGAGCAGCACGATCAGGACCAGCCCGGCGACCACGATCGCACCCTTGACCAGGCCGCCGAAGCCGCCCTTGAGCACCGCACCGAGCGTGCCCAGCGCGGTCAGGCCGACGAACACGTTGACCATCGGATCAGTGGTGGCGCGCAGCATCGAGTAGTACGGCGTGAAGTACCACACCGGGGCGATGTGCGCCGGCGTCTTCAGGGGATCAGCCGGGATGAAGTTGTTGTACTCGAGGAAGTAGCCGCCGAGTTCGGGTGCGAAGAAGATGATCGCACTGAACACCATCAGGAAGACGCTCACGCCCAGCAAGTCATGCACCGTGTAGTACGGGTGGAACGGGATGCCGTCGAGCGGTCTGCCGGTCGTCGGATCCATCCTGGCCTTGATCTCGACGCCGTCAGGGTTGTTCGAGCCCACGTCGTGCAGGGCCAGCAAGTGCGCCACCACCAGGCCCAGCAGCACCAGCGGGAGCGCGATCACGTGGAAGCTGAAGAACCGGTTGAGCGTGGCGTCGCTAACCACGTAGTCACCACGGATCAGCAGCGCCAGGTCGTTGCCGACGAAAGGCACGGCGGCGAACAGGTTGACGATCACCTGCGCGCCCCAGTACGACATCTGGCCCCAGGGCAGCAGATAGCCAAAGAAGGCCTCGCCCATCAGACACAGGAAGATCGCGCAGCCGAAGATCCAGACCAACTCGCGCGGCTTGCGGTAGCTGCCGTAGAGCATGCCGCGGAACATGTGCATGTAGACCACGATGAAGAAGGCACTGGCGCCGGTGGAGTGCATGTAGCGCACCAGCCAGCCCCAGGGCACGTCGCGCATGATGTACTCGACCGACCCGAAGGCCAGCGCCGCATCGGGCTTGTAGTGCATCGTGAGAAAGATCCCGGTGACGATCTGGATCACCAGCGCCACCAGCGCCAGCGAGCCGAAGAAATACCACCAGTTGAAGTTCTTCGGCGCGTAGTACTCCGACATGTGCACCTTGTAGGCGTCGAACGCGGTGGGGAACCGGTTCTCGACCCAGTTGGTGAGCTGCACGCCCAGCGATGCCCCGACCGGGGCTTCCTTGAATTCAGCCATCACGTCCTCTTGTTGCAGCGACCGCGAGCGGTCGATCAGGCCTTCTTGTCTTCGCCGATCACCAGCACCGCGTCCGACAAATACATGTGCGGCGGGACCTCGAGGTTGTCGGGCGCCGGCTTGTTCTTGTACACACGGCCGGCGACGTCAAAGGTTGAGCCGTGGCATGGGCACAGGAATCCGCCCTGCCAGTCGTCGGGCAGCGACGGCTGCGCGCCGGTCTGCAACTTGTCGCTCGGCGAGCAACCCAGGTGCGAGCAGATGCCGACACCGACGAAGTACTCGGGTTTGATCGAGCGGTGCGGGTTCTTCGCGTAGTCGGGCGTCGGGTACTGATTGCGATCGGACTTCGGGTCGGCGACTTGCGATTCGGTCTTTTTAAGGACTCAAGCTGCTCGGGCGTGCGGCGCAGGATCCAGACCGGCTTGCCGCGCCACTCGACCGTAAGCTTCTCGCCCGGCCTGAGCGCGCTGATGTCCACCTGCACCGGCGCGCC
>JANOJJ010000686.1:0-2518 GCA_031408155.1 Rubrivivax sp. | reverse complement strand
AGGCCTTGTGGTCGGGCAGGATGAAGGGCAGCGTGAACACGCCCAGTTGCGGCACCGTGCCCGACCAGTTGATCGGCGCACCACACAGCACGTCGATGATGCCTTGGCGCATGGCCGAGAACTCGCGGTCCTGCTGGCCCTGCACCAGGCTGGCGCCGGGGTATTGCTTGATGTTGATGCGGCCAGCGGTGCGCTCGCGCACCAGGTTGCCGAAGATCTCGCCACCCTTGCCCCAGGCGAACGCGGGCGGGACCACGGTGCTCATCTTGTATTCGGCCCTGTAGGCGCCTTGCGCGTGGGCAAAGCGGGGCAGGGCGATGGCGGCGGCGGCACCGGTGAGTTGGATCAGTTGTCTGCGTTTCATCGTCGTCTCCTCGGGTCGGTCGGTGGTTCAGTATCCCAGTGAACGGGGTAGCCACAGGGCGATCTGCGGCAACAGCGCCACGGCGACCGTGGCCAGCACGAAGCTCAGCACCAGCCAGCCCACGTGCGGCAGGGTCTGTTCGATGCGCACCTTGGCCAGCCGGCAGGCCACCAGCAGGTTGACCGCCATTGGCGGCGTGAACTGGCCGATGGCTACCACCATGGTCAGCAGCACGCCGAACCACACCGCATCCCAGCGGTAGGTGGTCATCAGTGGCGTGAGCAGCGGCAGGAAGATCAGGAAGATCGACACACCGTCGAGGAACATGCCGACGATCAGCAGCAGCAGCAGCAACAAGCTCAGCATGCCGGCCGACCCGATGCCCAAGGCCTGCGCGGCCTGCACCAGGGGGTCTGCCAGGCCCAGCGTGTTGACCGAGTAGGCGAAGATGCCGGCCAGCGCCATCACGATCATGATCACTGCGCTGGTTTCGGTGGCCTCGCGAAAGATCCCGTACAGGTCGCGCCAGCCGATCGTGCGGTACACCACCATGCCGACGAACAGGCCATAGGCGGCGGCCACCGCGGCGGCTTCGGTGGGCGTAAACCAGCCTGCGCGCATGCCGCCGAGAATGAGCACCGGTGCGGCCAGGCCCCACACCGCCTGGCGCAGCGAACGCCAGAACGGCGGGCGTGGCAGTTCGCGCTCGAGCGCGCCGTAGCCGCGCGCGCGCGACATCCACACCGCCGGCACGATCAACGCAAGCCCGGCCAGCAAGCCCGGGAACATGCCGGCCGCAAACAGCGCCGGCACCGACGCACCCGGCACCGACACGCTGTAGACCACGAACGCGATCGACGGCGGGATCAGGATGTCGGTCGCTGCGGCCGCGCCCACCACGCTGGCCGAGAACGGCGCCGGGTAGCCGGCGCGCGCCATGGCGGTGATCATCACGCCACCCACCGCGGCGGCGTTAGCCGGACCGGAGCCCGAGATCCCGCCCAGCACCATCGCCACCACGATGGCCACCAGCGGCAGCATGCCGGCCGAGCGGCCGACGCAGGCCAGTGCAAAGTCGACCAGGCGCTGGGCCACGCCCGAGCGGTCGAACACCGATCCCACCAACACGAACATTGGCAGCGCCAGCAGCGGGTACTTGGCGATGCCGGCCTGCATGTTCTGCGACGCCGCCAGCAGCCCGAACCACTGCGTGTCGGCGTTGGCCCAGGCGATGGCCACGATGCCCCCGAGTCCGAGTGCGGCGCCGATCGGCACGCCGGCCAGCATCAGCGCGATGAACAGGGCAAACAGGGTGAAGCCGATCATGGCTGCGGCTCAACGGTCGGCGCAGCCGGAGCGCGTGCGTGGCGCCAGGCCACGCCGAAGCTGCGCAGCGCCACTGCCGCGCACAGCAGCGGCGACAGGACGGTGAACCACCAGCGTGGTACGCCCATGCCCATCGACGTTTCGTTGTACTGGATCTCGTCGGCGACCATGCGCGCGAACAGCAGCGTCAGACCGACGAACAGCAGGCCTGATGTGCAGGCCCCGACGATCGCCAGCTGATGCTGCCGCGCCGAACTGCCGCCTTCGTAAAAATACTCGATGCGCACGTGCCGGTCGCGCGCGGCCGCCGCGCTGGCGCCGGCCAGCGTCATCACCACCATCAGGAAGACCGAGATCTCCTCGGTCCAGGCGAAACTCTGGTCGGTGAAGTACCGCGTCAGCACGTTCAGCAGCGTGATGGCCAGCAGCAGCACCATGCAGGCCACGGCCAGGCCTTCTTCCAGCTTGACCGGGATTCGATTCATCGGCAGACCGCGGCAGGGTGACGGAGCGGGGGCGTAAGGCTCGTGCGGCAGGACTGCGAACACGAGTGGCCTGCAATGGTAACGATGCCGGCTTGCCGGCCCGGCGCAGGCTTACCCTGAAGTGCAAACGGGGCCCGAAGGCCCCGTCTGGTCTACCGACTCAGCCCGGTCGCGCAGGACGCGCCCGGGCCACGTTTTCAGCCTCAGAGGCTGAGAGGCAATCGCTCGCACCCGCGTGAGCCCCAGAAAGGGCCCAATCTAGGCGCAAAGCGCAGCCGGGTTGGACCCTGGCAGGGCGCGCCGTCGCAGAGCTCCGGCTCCTCGCCAGGCACGAACAGTCCGT
>JANOJJ010000685.1:0-3372 GCA_031408155.1 Rubrivivax sp. | reverse complement strand
CTTCGCAGTCGATGCGCAGATGCCCCTCGATGCGGGTGATTGGATCGATCGTGATGCGACGTCCCATGTTCTTGTCTCCTGGAGCTCAGTGCGCGGCCGAGGCCGACAGCACGGGGAATCTGCGGACGATGACGATGTAGGCCAGGATCTCGAACGAGATCAGGCCGACGGTCACCAGCAACTCGAAAAAGCTCGGAAAGTAGTTCCAGCCGGCGCCGGTCATGTAGCCGATCAGGAAGCCGTTGATGCGCAACAGCATGCCGCCCAGCATCAGCAGCACCGCGCCGACGAAAAGCGTCGACGCATTGCGACGCGCCTCACGCCGGGCCAGCGTGAGCGCGGGCACGATGAAGCAGGCCATCTCGATCCAGAACCAGAAGGCCTGGGTGTCGAAGACGAAGGCCGCGCCGATCGCGCCGCGCCACACGAGTTCACCCACGCGCAGCACCAGGTAGGCCAGCAGCAGCTTGTGCAGGATGTCGCAGACGCGGCCGAGGACGGGGGTTTCCAGCCGTCGCCTGAAGCCCACCGCCGACAGCGTGGCCTCGAAGATGACGACCGCAAAGCCGAGCATGATGGCCGTCATCAGGTAGATCAGCGGCAGCAGCCAGCCCGACTGCCACAACGGGTGCACCTGGTAGCCGAACACCACCAGCAGCGAGCCCAGCGACGACTGGTGCATCGTCGGCAGCAACACGCCCAGCGCGATGAAGACGAACAGCACCTTGGACAGCTTCTTCTTCAGGCCGGCCATGCCTGGCCGGTCCATGAAGGCGGGCGCGAACTCGATCCACATCACCAGGATGTAGGCGGTGACGCACAGCGCCACCTCGAACATCACCGAGTTGACCTGCGCGTAGCCGGGCCAGAAGATGTGCCAGAAGTTCCACCAGCGGCCGAGGTCGAAGAAGATCGACACCCCGGCCAGCGTGTAGCCGAACAGGCTGGCCAGCAGCGCCGGGCGCACCAGCGGGTGGTACTCGCCGCGGTTGAAGATGTAGGCCAGCAGCGCCATCGCGTAGCCGCCGCACGCAAAGGCCGAGCCGACCACCACGTCGTAGGCGATCCAGATGCCCCAGGGATAGCCGTCGTTGATGTTGGCCACCGCGCCCAGGCCCTGCGTGAATCGCACCACCAGCACGCCCAGTGCCCCCAGCGACAGGGCACCGAGCAGGATGGTGAACGGGGTCACCAGCGGGCCGCCGAGCGGTGCCGGCGCGTGCATCGTGTCATGGGCCATCGGGGACTCCCGCGGATGTTTCGTCGTCGTCCTTGACATTGCGCTTGGCCAGCCAGGTCAGCCCGCCGAGGAATACCGCCGGCATCACCAGTCCGCCGTACAGCGTGTGCTGCAGCGTTTCGGACTGCGCTGCGAACGAGGTCTCCGGCAATCTCGGATAGCCCAGCTTTTCGAACGGGATGCCCGACAACATCAGCATCTGCGTGCCGCCGAGCTCCTTCTCGCCATAGACATGGTCGACATACTTCGCGGCCACGCCGGGATAGCTCTGGTCGGGGCCGCCGAGCCGGCCGCGCGGATAGATCGTCGCCTGTCCTGGCTCGAGCGCCCTGCGGCGCGCGATCTCCGCCTTCAGGTCGCTGACCTTGCCGAACAGCGTCGAGCCGGTCGGGCAGACCTCGGCGCACGCGGCGTACTTGCCATCGGGCCAGCGATGCGTGCACAACTGGCACTTGCTGATCTGCGGGATCGCCAGGTCGTAGGTGAAGCGCGGCACGCCGAACGGGCAGGCCGCGACGCAGTAGCGGCAGCCGATGCAGGCGTTCTTGTCGTGGCTGACGACGCCGGTCTTGTCGTCCTTCTTCATCGCCTTGACCGGGCAGGCCGAGACGCACGACGCATCGACGCAGTGCAGGCAGCACTTCTTGACGAAGGCCCAGCCGTTCTCCTGCTGGTCCTTGGCCTCGAGCTTGCCGTGCTTGTAGACCTTGATCACGTTGAGCGTCTTGCCCGACAGGTCGAGCGGGGTGTCCCACAGCGCGTCGGGCGTGCTCACCTCGGGCGGCATGTCGTTGGCCTGCTTGCAGGCCGCCACGCAGGCCTTGCAGCCGATGCACAAGGTCGAGTCGAACAGCAGCCCGACCGCGTCGGGCGGCATCGGCTTGTTGCCGCGCGCCTGCGCGCAAGCGCTGGCGGCGCCAGCCGCGACCGCAGTGCCGGCGGACTTGAAGAAGTTGCGCCTGTCCATGCTCACCCTTCCTTTGGCGTTGGGGCCGGCGTATCGGCCGCGGACTGGCCCAGGTTCCTGGCCAGCATCGCGGTCGCGCCGGCAGCAGCGCCGGCGATCGCGGCCAGCGCGGCGGCAGCCGCGAAGCTGGTCTGGCCCTGCTGCTCGGCGACCTGCGGGTATCCCGCCGGCGGGCTCATGCCGACCAGCTTGGCGGTGGCATGGATCGGCTTGGCAAAGCCCACGCCCTGCTCGCTGCAGCCGATGCAGGGGTGGCCGCAGGCCACCGGCCAGTTCGACTCGCCGACGTCGCCGAAGCCGATGGTCGAGCAGTTGGCGTAGGTCTCGGGGCCCTTGCAGCCGAGCTTGTACAGGCAGTGGCCCTTGCGGTGCCCTTCGTCGCCGAACTCGAGTGCAAAGCGGCCGGCGTCGAAGTGCGCGCGGCGCTCGCAATGCTCGTGGATGATGCGGCCGTAGGCGAACAGCGGGCGGCCGAGCTTGTCGACCGCGGGCAGGCTGCCGAAGGTCAGGAAGTGCACCACCGTGGCCAGAAAGTTGTACGGGTTGGGCGGGCAGCCCGGGATCGTCACCACCGGCTTGCCCAGCACCTTGGACACGCCCGAGGCACCGGTCGGGTTGGGGTCGGTCGACGGCATGCCGCCCCACGCCGCGCACGACCCGATGGCGATCACCGCTGCCGCGTCGGCCGCGCATTCCTTGACGATGTCGACCGCGGTGCGGCCGCCGACCTTGCAGTAGATGCCGTTGTCGCGGGTCGGAATCGCGCCTTCGACCACCAGCACGTACTTGCCCTTGTTGTCCTTCATCGACTGCCGGCGCGCCGCTTCGGCCTGGTGGCCGGCGGCGGCCATCAGCGTCTCGTGGTAGACGAGCGAGATCACGTCGAGGATCAGCTTTTCCAGCGTCGGGTGCTCGGCGCGCAGCATCGATTCGCTGCAGCCGGTGCACTCCTGGTAGTGCAGCCAGATCACTGAAGGGCGCCGGGCCGACTCGACCGCCTTGGCGATCTGCGCGCCTGCGCCGGGCAACAGGCCCAGCGTGGACGCGGTGGCGGCGCAGAACTGGGCGAAGTCGCGCCGCTTGATGCCCAGCCGGTGCTCGACGGCGAGTGCCGACGCAGCGATCTGGTCGAGCGTGATGTTGCTCATCTCGGTCTCCTCTTGCT
>JANOJJ010000656.1:0-4864 GCA_031408155.1 Rubrivivax sp. | reverse complement strand
CTACCAGGCTAAGCTACACCCCGATGTGCTGCAGCCAGGAGAACCCTTCTGCATCGGCGGGCCGTGGGCAACGCGCTCAGGAAGAGCGGTGCACGGCCCGAGAACACAATTCTAGCAGAGCCTCGCGAGCCGGCGACTCGGGCAGTCCGTCGATGCAGGCCCTGGCTCGTGTCGCCTCACTCTCGGCGGCGGCGCGGGTCACGTCCAACGCACCGGTGCGGCGCACGATGCCGATGATCTCCGGCAGCCGCTCGACTTCGCCGTGTTCGATCGCAGCGCGAATCAACTGCAGCTCGTCCAGGGTGGCGCGCTGCATTGCCACCAGCAGCGGCAGGGTGGGCTTTCCTTCGCGAAGGTCATCGCCCACGTTCTTGCCGAGTTGGTCACTGTTTCCTTCGTAGTCGAGCAGGTCGTCAACCAATTGGAATGCGGTGCCCAGGGCGCGGCCATAGGAGGCGCAGTCGTCCTCGAGCGCGCTGTCGGCGCCGGCCAGCACGGCCCCCAGCCTTGCGCTGGCCTCGAACAGCTTGGCGGTCTTGAAACGGATCACGCGCAGGTAGTCGTCGACCGACAGGTCGGGATCGTGCATGTTCATCAACTGCAGCACCTCGCCTTCGGCGATCACGTTGGTGGCATCGGCCAGCACCTCGAGCACACGCACCCGATTGACCGCTACCATCATCTGGAAGGCACGCGAATACAGGAAGTCACCGACCAGCACGCTGGCGGCGTTGCCGAAGATGGCATTCGACGTCGCTCGGCCGCGGCGCAGCGACGATTCGTCGACCACGTCGTCGTGCAGCAAGGTGGCGGTGTGGATGAACTCGACCGTTGCAGCCAGTTCGTACTGTTCTTGACCGGCGAAGCCCAGGGCCTGAGCAAACAGCAGCACCAAACGCGGCCGGATGCGCTTGCCACCGGCACTGACGATGTAAGTCGAGATCTGGTTGATCAGGGCCACGCGCGAAGACAGGCGCTGTCGTATCACTGCGTCGACCCGCCGCATATCGGCTTCCATCGCGTCGGACGTTGAAGGGCTAGCCGACATGGCTGCGGCTTCAGGGATGGAGGACACGGGTTGCGCAGGTAGCAAGCGGCGAATTATAGAAACCGGCACAGGCCTGCAATGGCCGATCGTCAAAGGGCGTCCAAATTCTTGGCACCGGCCCGTCGCAGGAGGCTCGCGACCAGTTGCCTGGTGTAGCACGCGTGATGCTTGCTGCCGACTGTGGTAGCATCCAAGGCTTTTTCCGCCAATGCGGTCGACCATGCGCCTGACTCGTCGGTAAACTGACCAAGCCGAACAGGATCTGCATGTCGGGGGTGAGTTGTCGTCAACAGGCGACGCCAAGCCAGCGATGCTTGACCCACAAAGCCGGAGAAGGGCGCGAATCGCGATACGGTCTGCTGGCCCGCCCCTGAAAAGGGGTCACGCGCAGTGACAGGTGCGGGCGATTGCGTCACCGGTGGGGCCTGCAAGGGCGCCAGACCATTTCAGAAAGGGCACACATGTACGCGGTCATAAAAACCGGCGGCAAACAATACAAGGTTGCTGCCGGCGAGAAGATCAAGGTAGAACAGATTGCTGCGGACGTGGGCCAGGAGATCGTGATCGACCATGTACTTGCTGTCGGCAACGGCGCAGAGCTACAGGTCGGCACGCCCTTGGTCCCCGGCGCCAGCGTCAGGGCCACGGTCGTGGCCCATGGCAAGCACGACAAGGTGCGCATCTTCAAGATGCGCCGCCGAAAGCACTATCAACGGCACGGCGGCCATCGCCAGACCTACACCGAGCTGCAGATCGCTTCGCTTAACTTGGCTTAGCGCCTGAAGGAGCAATGGAACCATGGCACAGAAAAAGGGCGGTGGCTCAACCCGCAACGGCCGCGATTCGAAGCCGAAGATGCTCGGCGTAAAAGTGTTCGGCGGCCAGGCGATCGCGGCAGGCTCGATCATCGTTCGCCAGCGCGGCACTCGCTTTCACCCTGGCACCAACGTCGGGATCGGTCGCGACCATACGCTGTTCGCACTGGTGGATGGCACGGTCTCGTTCGCGATCAAGGGCCCGCAGAACCAGCAGACGGTGTTCGTGGCCCCGGTCTGACCCGCAAGGCGAACGAACCCGAAGCCCCGGCCTGCCGGGGCTTCGTCGTTCTGGCGCTGAAGGATCACGGCTCGGCCGGGTTCTGGGCGCACTGACTCAGGAGAGCCGCATGAAGTTCATCGATGAAGCCACGATCGACATCGCCGCCGGTGACGGTGGCAGCGGGTGCGCCAGCTTTCGCCGCGAGAAGTTCATCCCCTTCGGCGGCCCCAATGGCGGCGACGGCGGCCGCGGCGGCAGCGTATGGGCCCAGGCTGATCGCAACATCAACACCTTGATCGACTACCGCTATGCGCGCCGGCACGAGGCCCGCAACGGCGAGGCCGGACGCGGCTCCGATCAGTTCGGCGCCGCCGGTGCCGACATCGTCTTGCGCATGCCGGTGGGCACCATCGTGGCCAACGCCGAAAGCGGCGATGTGTTGACCGAGTTGCTCGAGCACGGCCAGAAGGAATTGCTGGCAAAGGGCGGCGACGGCGGTTTCGGCAACCTGCATTTCAAGACCAGCACCAACCGCTCACCACGGCAGAAGACGGCCGGCTGGCCCGGTGACAAGAAGAAGCTGGCGCTCGAATTGCGCGTGTTGGCTGATGTGGGTCTGCTGGGCATGCCCAACGCCGGCAAGTCGACCCTCATCGCGTCGATTTCCAACGCCAGACCGAAGATCGCCGACTACCCCTTCACGACGCTGCATCCCAACCTCGGCGTGGTGCGGGTCGGACCCGAGCAGAGCTTTGTCGTGGCCGACATCCCGGGCCTGATCGAAGGTGCGTCGGAAGGCGCCGGACTCGGCCACCAATTCCTGCGTCACCTGCAGCGCACGCGTTTGCTGCTGCATGTCATCGATTTCGCGCCGTTCGACGACTCGGTCGATCCGGTTGCGCAAGCCAGGGCGATCGTCACCGAGCTGAAGAAGTACGACCCGGCCCTGCACGCCAAGCCGCGATGGCTGGTGCTCAACAAGCTCGACATGGTGCCCGACCAGGAGCGCGCTGCACGCATAAAGGACTTCGTGCGCCGCTTGCGCTGGAAGGGGCCTGTCTTCGAGATATCGGCGCTGGCACGCCAAGGGCTGGGGCCGCTGATCGAGCGCATCTACACCCACGTCTCGCAGCACCATCGGAAAGAGGAACTGCCCGATCCGCGCTTTGCCGCACAGTCGCAGGAGCCCGGCCGTGACTAGCCCGCTGCACACCGCACGGCGCATCGTCGTCAAGGTCGGCTCGAGCCTGGTTACCAACGAAGGCCGGGGTGTGGACGCCGACGCGATCGGCACTTGGGCACGCCAATTGGCAGTGCTCGCGCGACAAGGCCGCGAGTTGGTGATGGTGTCCAGTGGCGCCATTGCAGAAGGCATGAAGCGTCTGGGTTGGACCACGAGGCCGAAGGAGATTCACGAACAGCAGGCTGCTGCGGCGGTGGGTCAGATGGGACTGGTACAGATGTACGAGAGCAAGCTGCGCGAGCACGGCATGGGCAGTGCCCAGGTCTTGCTGACGCATGCCGACCTGGCTGACCGCGAGCGCTACCTCAATGCGCGCACCACCTTGCTGACGCTGCTATCGCTGGGCGTGGTTCCGGTGATCAACGAGAACGACACGGTCGTCACCGACGAGATCAAGTTCGGCGATAACGACACGCTGGGTGCGCTGGTGGCCAACCTCGTCGAGGCCGATGCCCTGGTGATCCTGACCGACCAGCGCGGCCTGTATTCGGCCGATCCTCGAAAGGATCCGCAAGCGCGTTTCATCGACGAGGCGCAGGCCGGCGATCCGCAACTCGAACTGATGGCCGGCGGCGCGGGCTCGAGCCTCGGCCGTGGCGGCATGCTGACCAAGATCCTTGCGGCCAAGCGAGCTGCGCGCAGCGGTGCAAGTACCGTGATCGCGTGGGGCCGTGAGCCCGACGTGCTGCTGCG
The DNA here is from genome assembly GCA_031408155.1 of Rubrivivax sp. Lineage (GTDB taxonomy): Bacteria > Pseudomonadota > Gammaproteobacteria > Burkholderiales > Burkholderiaceae_C > Rubrivivax. Next base: position 842 of record JANOJJ010000656.1, on the reverse strand, counting down.
CCTGGCGGCCGGCGAGTCCATCGGCACCGCGCTGACGGCGCGCACACCGAAGCTGGCCGCACGCAAGCAGTGGATGGCCGATCACCTGCAGTTGCGCGGCAGCGTCGTGGTCGACGACGGAGCGGCGGCGAAGGTCCGCGATGAAGGCAAGAGCCTGCTGCCGATCGGCATGACCGAGGTGCACGGCGACTTCGCACGCGGCGACGTGATCGCGGTCCGCTGCGCTGCAGGCGCCGAGATCGCGCGCGGCCTGGCCAATTACTCGGCCGCAGAGGCACGACTCATCGCGCGCCGCTCATCGACGCTGATCGAAGCCCTGCTGGGCTATGCCAACGAGCCGGAGATGATCCACCGCGACAATCTCGTGCTGATCTGAGCCGTGGCGACCTGGGACTCAGACCCCTGGGTCGGGCGCGGGGGATCCCGTCGGTTCGATGCGCGGCTCATCCTCACGCCGTCCCTGCCGCATGCCTGCGCGCAGGTAGCGGTTGTGGTGGTTCACCCTCGGCAGGTAGCGGGCAAGCTCGGTCAGCGCCATCTCGTAGACGCCGCGTTTGAACTCGATCACCACATCCAGAGGTACCCAGTAGTCGTTCCAGCGCCAAGCGTCGAATTCGGGGTGGTCGGTGGCGCGCAGGTTCATGTCGCAGTCGCGGCCGATCAGGCGCAGCAGGAACCAGATCTGCTTTTGCCCACGGTAGTGACCCCGTGCGTCCTTGCGGATGAAGTGGTCGGGCACCTCGTAGCGCAACCAGTCGCGCGTGCGTCCGACGATTTCCACATGTTCGGGCAACAGCCCGACTTCTTCGTGCAACTCGCGGAACATGGCCTGCTCGGGCGAC
>JANOJJ010000613.1:0-3480 GCA_031408155.1 Rubrivivax sp. | reverse complement strand
CAGACTCATCCCCGGCGCGAAGCCGCAGTTGATCGAAAGCTCATGCTGCGGCATGGCCGGCAGCTTCGGCTACGAGGCCGCTCACCACGCGGTGTCGATGCAGATGGCCGAAGCCGCGCTGCTGCCCGCGATCCGCCAGCACCCCGACGCCCTCATCGTGGCCGACGGTACGAGCTGCCGCCACCAGATCGCCGACGGTACGCAGCGCCAGGCGCTGCACGTGGCGCGGCTGCTGCAGACGCTGCTGCCGCGCTGATCCGCCGCCGGCCGGGGCACCGGTCCGCCTTCGATGTGGCCGCGCACGATCGCCGGGCTGTTGACACGGCCGGTGTCGTTCACCGAGGCATCGGCGACGACGTCGCGCGCTCCGGTCTCGCGGTCGATCTCGACCTCGCAGACATGGCAGGCGTTGGGCCAGGTCGGCCCGCCCACCGACGAGGTGCTGCCCGCTGTCGTAGGTCATCGCCATCGGGTTCTGGTAGGGCATCTGATCGGGCCGGATCAGGTTGCGCCGGCGCAGCTCGGCCGCGCAGTTCGCGCGCCGCCGCGTCCATCAGGCGCTCGATGATGTAGATCGCCTCGGGCCGGCCGGCGCCGCGGTAGGCGCCGGTGTGCGCCTTGTTGGTCAACACCGCGGTGAACTGGAAGTCGATCGTGCCGATGTCGTAGACGCTGGTGGCCACCCAGGGCCCGATCAGCAGTCACGGCCGCGACGGGCTCGCCAACATAACGCACGCGTTCATGCGCCAGCGGATGGCGTGGCGGCGCGGTCACCGGGCGTCCATCGGGGCGCGGCAGGGCCGGCGGCAAGGGGATCGGCTTGACCCCGGCGGCCACCAGTTCGGCGCCGGTGTAGACCGCCACCACGCCGGGCCGCGGCCATTCACCTGCAATGTCACGCGTGTCATCGTGTCTCGACCTCAGGGTTCAGCGGCCGCGCAGGAAGAGCGCGTCCAGCTCCTTCATCGTCAGTTGCCGCCAGGTCGGTCGGCCATGGTTGCATTGGTCGGCGCGCTCGGTGGCTTCCATGTCGCGCAACAGCGCGTTCATCTCTTCGATCGTCAAGCGGCGGTTGGCCCGCACCGCGCCGTGGCAGGCCATGGTGGCCAGCAAATCGTCGCGCGAGCGCTGCACCACGCGGCTCGAACCCACCGCCTGCAGCTCGGCCAGCACCGAGCGCGTGAGCTCGGCCAGGTCGGCGTCGGGCAGCGCAGCCGGCCGGCTGCGCACGGCCCGCGCCGACGCCGACAGCGGCGCCACGTCCAGGCCGAGCTCGAGCAGCGCCTCGGCCTCGCTCTCGGCAGTCGCCATCTCGGCTGCGCTGGCAGCAAAACTCAGCGGCACCAGCAACGGCTGGGCGGGCATGCGCAGCGCCCCCGACTGCGCAGCTTTCAGCCGTTCGTAGACGATGCGCTCGTGCGCGGCGTGCATGTCGACGATCACCAGCCCGTGGGCATTCTCGGCCAGCACATACACGCCGCCGATCTGCGCGATCGCGCGACCCAGCGGCCAGGTCGTGCTGGCGGCTTGCGGCTCACGCCAGGGGTTCGACAGCGGCGTCTGCGCTGCGGGCCGCAGTGCCGCCCACACCGCCATGCCGGCCTCGCCACCCGCGGGCGCCGGGCGTGACCATGCGGGTGCGGGTTCATGGGCCTCGACCAGACCCAGCGGCGCCTGCCAGGCGCGCCGCGCAGTCGGCGCCATCGGTTCGGGCATGGGCGCTGCGGCAGGCGGCGCCGCCCGCGTGATCGCCAGCGCGTCCTGCACCGCGCCATGCACCGCGCCGTGCACCGCACGGCCGTCACGGAAGCGCACTTCGATCTTGGTCGGGTGCACGTTGACGTCGACCAGCTCGGGCGCGATCTGCAGGAACAGGGCGTAGGCCGGCTGCCGGCTGCCGTGCAGCTGGTCTTCATAGGCGCTGCGCACGGCGTGCGCGATCAGGCGGTCGCGCACGAATCGGCGATTGACGAACAGGTACTGCTGGTCGGAGCGGCTGCGCGCGGCCTCGGGCCGGCCGACCCGGCCAGCCAGCACCAGCGGCCCGCGCTGCACGGCCAACGACCGGCTGGCGGCCATGAAGTCGGCGCCCAGCACGTCGCCCAGGCGCTGCGTGGCCGCATCGTCGAGCAGGGGCGAGACGAGCGCACGCCACTGTGCGACCTGCCGCCCTTCGTGCCAGACGGCAAAGCCGACGTCGGGTCTGGCCAGCGCGTGGCGGCGCACGGCGTCGAGCGCATGGGCCAGCTCGGTGGCGTCGCTCTTCAGGAATTTGCGCCGCGCCGGGGTGCTGAAGAAGAGCTCGCGCAGCTCGACCGTCGTGCCCTGCGACCGGGCCGCGGGCTGCAGCTCACCGCCGCGCGCGTCCAGCCGCACGCCATGCGCGCTGCCGGCCGTCCGGCTGGTGATCGACAGCTCGGCCACCGACGCGATGGCGGCCAGCGCCTCGCCACGAAAACCCATGGTCGAGACCGATTCCAGGTCGGCCAGGTTGCGAATCTTGCTGGTGGCGTGGCGCTTGAGCGCCAGCGGCAGCTCGTCGGCCGGGATGCCCTGGCCGTCATCCTCGACGATCGTGCTGCGCACGCCACCGCCCAGCAGCCGCACGGTGATCTGGCTGGCGCCGGCGTCGAGCGCGTTGTCGACCAGCTCACGCACCACCGACGCCGGGCGCTCGACCACCTCGCCGGCAGCGATCTGGCTGACCAGTTCGTCCGCCAGTTCGCGGATCGGACGGCGCGTGGGGGGCCCAAGCACGACATTCATCACGGGGCATTCTAGGAGTCGGCCCCGGACCGATCCTGATAATCGGCCGCATGGACTTGGTGCTCTGGCTGGTCGACTTCATCCTGCACGTGGATGTGCACCTGCGGCAGTTCGTGCTCGGCTACGGCGCCTGGGTCTACGCGCTGCTGTTCCTGATCATCTTCGTCGAGACCGGCGTCGTGGTGATGCCGTTTCTGCCGGGCGATTCGCTGCTCTTCGTGGTGGGCGCGCTGTGCGGCCTCGGGCTGATGAACCTGCCGCTGACCTATGCGTTGCTGATTGCCGCCGCGGTGCTGGGCAACCAGACCAACTACGCGGTCGGTCGCCAGGTCGGCCAACGCGTGTTCAAGTGGGAGCAGTCGCGCTGGTTCAACCGTCGCGCCTTCGACCAGGCGCATGCCTTTTACGAAAAGTACGGAGGCGTGACGCTGGTGGTGGGGCGCTTCATGCCGTTCGTGCGCACCTTCGCGCCCTTTGTCGCCGGCGTGGCCGAGATGTCGCGCAGCCGCTTCACGCTGTTCGACGTCACCGGCGGCGTGCTGTGGGTGGGCAGCCTCGTGACCGCGGGCTACCTGTTCGGTAACGTGCCCTGGATCCAGGCCAATCTGTCCAGGATCATCTGGGCCATGATCCTGCTCCCGGGGCTGGTCGTGCTGTACGGCGCGTGGAAGGTCAGGCGGCAGCCGGCCTCGGCCTGAAGCGCGGCCTGCGGCC
>JANOJJ010000611.1:0-5360 GCA_031408155.1 Rubrivivax sp. | reverse complement strand
GGCAAGATGAGCGACGAGGACTTCGGCGAGATCGAGCGCCGTGCCATCCCCGGCAGCGGCTCCTGCGGCGGCATGTACACCGCCAACACGATGAGTTCGGCCTTCGAGGCCCTGGGCATGAGCCTGCCCTATGCGTCGACGATGGCCAATGTCGAGGACGAGATCGTCGGCATGGTCACGCGGGCGTCGAACGTGCTGGTCGAGGCGGTCAAGAAAAACCTCAAGCCGCGCGACATCGTCACCCGCAAGGCGATCGAGAACGCGGTCGCGGTGATCATGGCCATCGGCGGCTCGACCAACGCGGTGCTGCACTTCCTGGCCATCGCGCACGCGGCCGAGGTCGACTGGACGATCGACGACTTCGAGCGCATGCGGCGCAAGGTGCCGATGCTGTGCGACCTCAAGCCCAGCGGCAAGTATCTGGCGATCGACCTGCACCGCGCCGGCGGCATACCCCAGGTGATGAAGACGCTGCTGGCCGCCGGTCTGCTGCACGGTGACTGCATGACCATCACCGGCCAGACCGTCACTGAGGTGCTGGCCGACCTGCCGGCGCTGCCGCGTGCCGACCAGGACGTGATCCGGCCGATCACGAACCCGATCTACGCGCAGGGCCACCTGGCCATCCTGAAGGGCAACCTGTCGCCCGAAGGTGCAGTGGCCAAGATCACCGGCCTGAAGAACCCGGTGATGACCGGCCCGGCACGCGTGTTCGACGACGAGCAGAGCGCGCTGGCCGCGATCATGGCCAACCGGATCGTGCCCGGCGACGTGATGGTGCTGCGTTACCTGGGCCCCAGGGGCGGCCCGGGCATGCCTGAGATGCTGGCCCCGACCAGCGCACTGATCGGCCAGGGCCTGGGTGAGAGCGTGGGCCTGATCACTGACGGGCGCTTCAGTGGCGGCACCTGGGGCATGGTGGTCGGCCACGTGGCGCCCGAGGCCTTTGAAGGCGGCATCATCGCGCTGGTCCATGAAGGCGATTCGATCACCATCGACGCCCACCAGCTGCGGTTGCAGCTCAACCTGCCCGACGACGAGATCGCCCGCCGCCGTGCCCAGTGGAAGCAGCCGGCACCACGCTATACGCGCGGCGTGCTGGCCAAGTTCGCCCGCAACGCCTGCAGCGCCAGCGCCGGCGCGGTGCTCGACAAGACCTGAGCGTCAACCTGGCTTGCCGCCGCCCTTGCGATCTTCAGCGCTGGTACGGACCTGGTCAGCCGCACGGTTGGTGGCGCGCTTGCGGCGATCGCTATGCAGGTTCAGACCCAGCGCGGCCATGTCGCGCTCGCGGCGGGCGACCTTGCGCTCGTCCATGCGCTTCATGGCACGGCGCTGCGTCAGTCCGGTCGAATCGGCATAGGCCCACCAGAGCACGGCCGCGCCGAATGGAGCGAGTATCCAGCCCCACGACCAGGTGGCCACGAAATCGACTTCCAGGATCTTGAGGATCAGCAGGATCGTGCCGACAGCAACGAAAAGCATGGCGCAGTCCTTTCAGCAGCAACGGGCGCACCCGTTGCCACCATGATGCACAGGGTGCAACGGGCACTGTAGCTGATCGGGTGCCAAGCCGGTGGGCCTGACGCCTGCGCCGGGCGGCAGCGTCAGTTCGTTTGCGACAGCTGGTCGAGAATGGCCGGGTTCTCCAGCGTCGAGGTGTCCTGCGTGATGGCTTCGCCCTTGGCGATCGAGCGCAGCAGGCGGCGCATGATCTTGCCGCTGCGCGTCTTGGGCAGGTTGTCGCCGAAGCGGATGTCCTTGGGCTTGGCGATCGGGCCGATCTCCTTGGCCACCCAGTTGCGCAGCTCGGTGGCGATCTTCTTCTTGGCCTCGTCACCGGTCGGGCGTGCGCGCTTGAGCACCACGAAGGCGCAAATCGCCTCGCCCGTGGTGTCGTCAGGGCGGCCCACCACGGCGGCCTCGGCCACCAACTCGGTGCAACTGACCAGCGCCGACTCGATCTCCATCGTGCCCATGCGGTGGCCGCTGACGTTCAAAACGTCGTCGATGCGGCCGGTGATCGTGAAGTAGCCGGTCTGGTCGTCGCGGATCGCACCGTCGCCCGCCAGGTAGTACTTGCCCTGGAAGTCGGCTGGGTAGTAGCTCTTGACGAAACGATCCGGGTCACCCCAGATGGTGCGGATCATGCTGGGCCAGGGCTTCTTGACAACCAGGATGCCGCCCTGACCCCAGGGCAGGTCCTTGCCGGTCTCGTCGACCACTGCAGCCATGATGCCCGGGAAGGGCAGCGTGCACGAGCCCGGCACCAGCGTGGTCACGCCCGGCAGCGGAGTGATCATGTGGCCGCCGGTCTCGGTCTGCCAGAAGGTGTCGACGATCGGGCAGCGGCCGCCGCCGATGTTCTGGTGATACCACTCCCAGGCCGCAGGGTTGATCGGCTCGCCGACCGAACCCAGGATGCGCAGGCTGCCCAGGTCGTAGCGCGCCGGGTGTACGGCGGCGTTGCCTTCGGCGGACTTGATCAGCGACCGGATGGCCGTCGGCGCGGTGTAAAAGATGCTGACCTTGTGGTCCTGGATCATCTTCCAGAAGCGGCCGGCGTCAGGGTAGGTCGGCACGCCTTCGAAGACGATCTCGGTCCCGCCCAGCGCCAACGGGCCATAGGTGATGTAGGTGTGGCCCGTGACCCAGCCGATGTCGGCGGTGCACCAGAACACGTCGTCGGCCTTGAGGTCGAAGGTCCACTTGGTGGTCAGTGCCGCATGCAGCAAGTAGCCGCCGGTGCTGTGCTGCACGCCCTTGGGCTTGCCGGTCGAGCCGCTGGTGTAGAGCAGGAACAGCGGGTGCTCGGCGCCCACCCATTCCGGCTCGCAGGTCGGGCTGGCAGCAGCGAGCAAGTCGGCCAGCCAGACGTCGCGGGCGGCGTTGAACGCGATGTCGCCGCCGGTGCGCTTGTGCACCACGACCTTGCGCACGCTGTCGCAGCCGCCCAGGGCAAAGGCCTCGTCGACGATGCTCTTGAGCGGCAGTTGCTTGCCGCCGCGGACTTGCTGGTCGGCAGTGATGACGGCCACCGCGCCGGTGTCCTCGATGCGGTCGCGCAGGCTCTGCGCCGAAAAGCCGCCGAACACCACCGAGTGGATGGCGCCGATGCGCGCGCAGGCCTGCATCGCGGCCACGGCTTCGATGCCCATCGACATGTAGATGATGACGCGGTCGCCCTTGGTGACGCCCAGCGACTTCAGCGCGTTGGCCGTCTTGCCGACGATCGCCAGCAGCTGCGCATACGTGATCCGGGTCACTTCACCGCCATCGGCCTCGAAGATGATGGCCGTCTTGCCACCCAGTCCGCGCTCGACATTGCGGTCCAGGCAGTTGTACGACGCGTTCAGCGTACCGTCCTCGAACCACTTGAAGAAGGGGGCATTGCTGTCGTCGAGCACCTTGGTGAACGGCGTCTTCCAGCTGATGAGTTCACGCGCCTGGCGCGCCCAGTAGCCTTCGTAGTCGTCTTCGGCTTCCTTGACCAGGGCGTCGAAGGCGGCTTGCCCCGACACATGAGCGCCGGCCACGGCGGCCGCGGGCGGGGGATAGAGTTTGTATTCGGTGGGGCTATCGGCGCTCGACATGGGTTGTCTCCTGAAGGTGTGGCCGAAGTCTAGTTCCGGCCGGCCGCAAAGGTAGGTTCAAGCTCTTACCACCGCCTGACTCGCGCAGCGATCGGTCGTGCGCTTGCACGGCGCCGCGTCACCGTCGCGTCAGGGGGTGCCGCCTACAATCTTCGGGCATTCCGCACACGCCTGGACTCCCCCCTGATGAATGAAAACCCGCAGGTCACGGCGCCCCGATTGGGGCCGCTGCCACGCCTGATCTTTGCCAGCCGCTGGCTGCAGTTGCCGCTCTACATCGGCCTGATCCTGGCGCAGGCGGTCTATGTCTTCCACTTCTGGGTCGAGTTGGTCCACCTGATCGAAGCCGCCTTCGGCGACAAGGCGGCGTTGGCCAAGCTCGTCACCAGCATCGGCTACAACAACTCGGTCGAGGTCACCGGCCTGAACGAGACCATCATCATGCTGGTGGTGCTGGCGCTGATCGACGTGGTGATGATCTCCAACCTGCTGATCATGGTGATCATCGGCGGCTACGAGACCTTCGTCTCCCGGCTCAATCTCGACGGACACCCTGACCAGCCCGAGTGGCTGAGCCACGTCAACGCCTCGGTGCTCAAGGTCAAGCTGGCCACGGCGATCATCGGCATCAGCTCGATCCACTTGCTCAAGACTTTCATCAACGCCGCCAACTACACCGAGAAGGTGCTGATCTGGCAGACCCTGATCCACGTCACCTTCCTGTTCTCGGCGCTTGCCATCGCCATGACCGACCGCCTGATGGGCGGGCCCACGCCGTCCGCCAGGCACTGATCGAAAGACCGCCATGACCACCACGATCCGTCACGCCGACCTCGTCGAGTCGATTGCTGCCGCGCTGCAGTACATCAGCTACTACCACCCGGCCGACTACATCGCTCACCTGGCGCGCGCCTACGAGCGCGAGCAGGGTCCGGCGGCGAAGGACGCGATCGCGCAGATCCTGACCAATTCGCGGATGTGCGCCGAAGGTCATCGCCCGATCTGCCAGGACACGGGCATCGTCAACGTCTTCCTGAAGGTCGGCATGGACGTGCGCTTCGAGGGCTTTGCCGGATCGGTCGAGGATGCCGTCAACGACGGCGTGCGCAAGGGCTACCTGAATCCCGACAACGTGCTGCGCGCGAGCGTGCTCGACGACCCCATCTTCGCGCGCAAGAACACCCGGGACAACACGCCGGCGGTGGTGCAGATGGAGCTGGTGCCGGGCCATACCATCGACGTGATCGTGGCCGCCAAGGGCGGCGGCAGCGAGAACAAGTCCAAGCTCACCATGCTCAATCCCAGCGACGACATAGTCGACTGGGTGCTAAAGACCGTGCCTACCATGGGCGCCGGCTGGTGCCCGCCGGGCATGCTGGGCATCGGGGTTGGCGGCACGGCCGAGAAGGCAGCGCTGCTGGCCAAGCAGGCGCTGATGGACGACATCGACATGTACGAATTGCTCCAGCGCGGCCCGGCCAACCCACTGGAGGAACTGCGCATCGAGCTGTACCAGAAGATCAACGCGCTGGGCATCGGCGCCCAAGGCCTGGGCGGGCTGACCACCGTGCTCGACGTGAAGATCAAGACCTTCCCGACCCATGCGGCGAGCAAGCCGATCGCGATGATCCCCAACTGCGCGGCCACGCGGCACGCGCACTTCACTCTCGACGGCTCGGGGCGCGGCCTTTCTCGAGCCACCGAGCCTGGACCTGTGGCCCGACGTGAAGTGGGCGCCCGACTACAACAAGAGCCGCAAGGTCGACC
>JANOJJ010000571.1:0-5903 GCA_031408155.1 Rubrivivax sp. | reverse complement strand
CTTGGCCCGACAGTGGCGGCGCCGCCGCAGCAACCAGCGCGCAGCGCTCGAGGGGTAGCCGACGATGGACCAGGACGAAACCAAGGGACACCGCCTGCTGGCTGCTTGCCTGCTCGGTTTCGTGCTCTTCAACTATCCGCTACTGGCGGTGTTCAACGTGCCACTTGAGCTGGCCGGCATCCCGGTGCCTTACCTGTACCTGTTCATCGCCTGGGGCCTGGTGATCGCGCTGCTGGGCTGGATCGCCGAACGCAACTGAGGCCAGCGCATGCTGCCCACCTGGCTGGTCCTGACCGCTTCGTTCGGCTACCTGGCTGCGCTGTTCGCGGTCGCGCACTGGGCCGACCGGCGCTCCGACGCCGGCCGTTCGCCACTGAAGAACCCGCTCATCTACAGCCTGTCACTGGGTGTGTACGCCACCGCGTGGACCTTCTACGGCAGCGTCGGCCGCGCGGCCAACGACGGGGTGGGCTTTCTGCCGATCTACCTCGGGCCGACGCTGATGATCGCGCTGTGGTGGCTGGTGCTGCGCAAGATGCTGCGCATCTCCAAGGCCCACCGCATCACGTCGCTGGCCGACTTCATCGCCTCGCGCTACGGCAAGAGCGCGCTCCTCGGCGGCGTGGTCACGCTGATCGCGGTGGTGGGCATCCTGCCTTACATCTCGCTGCAGCTGAAGGCGATCTCGACCAGCCTGCTGATCCTGCAGGGCAGTCATCCTCGCGCCGGGTTGTCGGAGCCGCTGTTCAGCGACACCGCGTTCTTCGTCGCGGCCGTGCTGGCCGGCTTCACGATCGCCTTCGGCACCCGTCACCTGGACGCCTCGGAGCACCACCCGGGCATGGTCACCGCGATCGCGATGGAGTCGCTGGTCAAGCTGGTGGCGTTCATCGCGGTGGGTGTGTTCGTCACCTACGGCATGTACGACGGCATGGCCGACATCGCTGCGCGAGTGGCGCAGCGCGACGACATGCGCGCGCTGCTGACGCCGCTGGCCGGCCCGGCAGGCGGCTATGCCAGCTGGCTGTGGCTGACGGTACTGTCGATGTTCGCCATCGTCTTCCTGCCGCGCCAGTTCCAGATGACGGTGATCGAAAACATCGACGAGTCTCACCTCAAGCGCGCGATCTGGCTGTTCCCGCTGTACATGCTGGCCATCAATCTGTTCGTGTTGCCGATCGCCTTCGGTGGCCGGCTGTACTTTGCCGCCGGCACGGTGGATGCCGATACCTACGTGCTCAGTCTGCCGCTGGCCGCCAACCAGCCGGCGCTGGCGTTGCTGGTGTTCGTGGGCGGCCTGTCGGCGGCCACCGGCATGGTGATCGTCGAGGCCATCGCGCTGTCGACCATGGTCTGCAACGACTTGCTGATGCCGGTGCTGCTGCGCATGCCCCGGCTGCGGCTGGGCAGCCGGCCCGACCTGACGGCGCTGCTGCTGCGCATCCGGCGCGGCGCGATCGTGGCCATCCTGCTGCTCGGGTATCTGTACTTCCGGCTCGCCGGCGAGGCGTATGCGCTGGTCTCGATCGGGTTGATTTCATTCGCCGCGGTGGCCCAGTTCGCGCCGGTCGCGCTGATCGGGCTGTACTGGAAGGGCGCCACGCGGCAGGGCGCACTGGCCGGGCTGACGCTGGGCTTCGCGATCTGGTTCTGGACCCTGCTGGTGCCGGCCTTCGCGCGCTCGGACTGGGTGCCGATCGAGGTGCTGACGCAGGGCCCGTTCAACATCGCCGCGCTGCGGCCGCAGCAGTTGTTCGGCCTCACGGGGCTGGACGCGATCACGCACGCCATGCTGTGGAGCATGCTCGGCAACATCGGCATCTTCGTCGCGGTCTCGCTGGCCGGCACGCCCGACGCGGCCGACCAGCGCCAGGCGCGGCTGTTCGTCGACGCGATGCGGCCCGGTGATGCTGCCGCCGACGTCTGGCGCGGCACCGCCTCGCTCGACAGGCTGTTCGAGTTGGCCACGCGCTTCCTGGGTGGGCCGGCGGCACAGTCGCTGTTCGAGGCCCATGCACGTTCCTGCGGCCAACCCTGGCCCGCACCGGGCGCGGCCGCCGACGGTGAGTGGGTTCGACGCGTCGAGCGCCAGTTGGCCGGCGCCATCGGCGCGTCGTCGGCGCGCATCATGATGGCGTCGACCGTGCAGGAGGAGGCGCTGACGCCGCAGGAGATGCGACGCATCGTTACCGAAGCGTCGCAGGTCGTGCTGACCAGCCACCGGCTGGAACAAAAGCAGCGCGAGCTCGAAACCACCAGCGCCGAGTTGCAGCACGCCAACGAGCGGCTGCGCGAGCTCGACCGCATGAAGGACGACTTCGTCTCCACCGTCAGCCATGAGCTGCGCACGCCGCTGACCAGCATCCGGGCGTTTTCCGAGATCCTGCGCGACAAGCCCCAGCTCGGGCAGGCGCAGCGCGACGAGTTCCTCGACATCATCATCCAGGAAAGCGAGCGCCTGTCGCGGTTGATCGCCAACATCCTCGACCTGGCCAAGATGGAGTCCGGCCGGGTGGACTGGAACATGCCGGTCCTGGACCTGCGCGACAGCATGCGCCAGGCGCTGCACGCGACGGCGCCGCTGTTCGCCGACAAACGCGTGCAGATGAAGCTCGAGCTGCCCGCTCGGCCGGCGATGGTGCGCGTCGACCCCGACCGCATGGTGCAGGTGATGGTCAACCTGCTGTCCAACGCGGTCAAGTTCGTACCCACCGAGACCGGCTGCGTCGAAGTCACCTTGGTGGCCGAACAGGCGCGCGTACAGGTCTCGGTGCGCGACAACGGCCCCGGGGTGCGGCTGCAGGACCAGGAGCTCATCTTCGAGAAGTTCGCGCAGGGCGGAGACACCCTGACCGACCGGCCCGCGGGCACCGGCCTGGGCCTGCCCATCAGCCGCCAGATCGTGGCCCATTTCGGCGGCCGGATGTGGCTCGAAAGCGCGCCGGGCGAAGGCGCGAGTTTCCACTTCGAACTGCCAGCCCACGAAGCCGGCAATGGCGCAAGCAGTCCCGCATAATCGACGCAGGAGATCACTCAATGGGCGCGCGCATCCTGATCGCAGACGACGAACGCAACATCGTCACCGCGCTGCGCTTCGTGCTCGAGCACCAGGGCTACGAGGTGCAGGTCGCCGACAACGGCGTGCAGGCGCTCGAATCCATGCAGGACTTCGCTCCCCACCTGGTGCTGCTGGATGTCATGATGCCCGGCATGAACGGCTTCGACGTCTGCCAGAAGATCCGCGAGAACCCGGCCTGGGCCGGGACGCGCGTCGTCATGCTCAGCGCCAAGGGCCGTGAACTCGATGTCGCCAAGGGCCTGGCGCTGGGTGCCGACGCCTACGTCACGAAGCCCTTTTCAACCCGCGAGCTGCAGGACCGCATTCGCGAGCTGCTGGCGGGGGACGACCCGGCTCCATGATCGACCCGGCGGGTCGGGCCTGGGTGTGGGTGGTGCTGGCAGCCTTGATGGCCGCCGTGGCCGCTGCGGCAGCGGCGCGGTGGTGGCAGCGTCGGCGCGATGTGGCCACCGCTCGCCGACTGGCCGACGACCTGCGCCTGATGGCCAGCGCCAACCCGGCCCACCGTGCGGCGCCCGATGACGCGCCCGGCTGGCGCGAACTCACCGGTGCGGTCAACGACATCGGCGAGCGCCTGCTCCACCGGCAGCGCGACGAGCAGTCCCGACTTCAGGCCGAGCGCGATGCGGCGCACGCGCAACGCCAAGGTCTGACGGGCCTGTTGACGCAGATGCCGCAGGCGGTGTTGCTGTGCGACGCCGAGGGTCATGTGCTGCTCTACAACGACGCCGCGCGGCGCTTGTTCGGCGGCGACAGCGTCGATGCCGGCACGCTGGCGCTGGGACGTGCCCTGCCCGGCCTGATCGACCGCCACCTGTGGACCCATGTGCGTGACACGATCGGCCTGCGCCACGCAGCCGGCGAGGCCGACCCGACCGCGCACTTCGTCTTCGGCACCCGTGCCGGCGTGCTGGCGCGTGCGCGCATGGCGCGCCTGCCCGCAGGGTCGGCCGGCGAGGGCGAGCACTTCGTGCTGACGATGGAAAACATCACCGAACGCTACGCCGCGTCGCAGCACACCGACGCCCTGATCGACGAGCTGACGCGGTCGTCGCGCGCCGCCCTGGCCGCCATCCGCACCGCGGTCGAAACGCTGCTGGACATCGACGACCTGACGCCGGCGCAGCAGCGCGAAATGGCGACGATCATCGACGACGAGGCGCGCCGCCTGGGCCAGCGCATCGAGCAGGCCGAGCGCGTGTACACGCAATCGGGGACACCGCCGCTGTTGGTGGACGAGGTTCCTGCACGCGATCTGCTGGCCGCGGCCGCGCGGCGCATCGGCGACAAGCTGGCGGTTGAAGTGAACGTACAGGAAACCATCGATGACCTGTGGTTGCGGGTCGACAGTTACGCCCTGGTGCAACTGCTGTCGGTGCTGGCCAGCCGGTTGAAGTACGAGTTGCAGGTCGCGAGCTTCACGCTGTCGGCCGAACGCCAGGGGCGACATGCCGCGGTCGAGCTCAGCTGGAGCGCACCGACGCTGGATGCCGACCTGTGGCGACGCTGGCAGGCTCAGCCGCTGCGCCTGGGCGGCGAGGCCAGCACCTCGAGCGTGACCGAGGTGCTGGCGCGCAGCGGCGGCGAGATCTGGTACCGGCTCGACCGCTCCCGTCCGGTGCTGCGCCTGCTGCTGCAGGCGGCCGAAGGGGCTGCCCCGCCGACAGCCGCCGCGCCCCTCACAGCACCGGCCTGGGCCGCTGCCGAGTCGACGCTGCAGGCGACCGCGGCGCTAGCCGCGCTGTCGTGCACGGTCTGGTCGAGCGCGCTGCCGGCCGATCCCGCCCGCGCCTGCGGTGACGCCATCGCCGCGGTGCGGGTCGTGCGCGGCCAACCGGTGCCAGCCGAGGTCTGGCATGGCGATGGCACCCGTGCACTCGAAGCCGAACTGCCTGCGCTGTCGCGCTTCAGCCGGGCCACGTTGCTGATCAGCGCCGACGACGGCGCCACCCTGGCCGCGCTGCAGGCGATGCAGGTGCGCTCGGGCGCCCCGTTCGAGCAACCCGCACTCGACCTGCTGGCGCTGGCTCGTGCCGTGCTCAGCGGCCACGACATCGGCAGCGCTGGCGCGCTGGCTACGCATCTGGGCGTTCCGATCGAAGGCGCAGCGGGCAGCCTGGCGCGGGCTCGCACGCTGGCGGACCTGTGGTGCGCGCTGCTGCCGCTGCTGCAGGCCGCCGGCATCGCCACACTCGAACAGGCGCTGGCGGCGACGCATGTGGCATCGCGCAAGGGCGGCGGCGCATGAAGATCGCGCTGCTGGCCGATGTGCATGCCAACCTGGAAGCCTTGAGCGTCTGTCTGGCGCATGCCGAGGCTGCAGGCGCCGAGCACTGGGTCTTCCTGGGTGACCTGGTCGGCTACGGCGCCGATCCGCAGGCCGTGCTGGACATCGTGATGGCCTACGTCGACACCGGCGCCGTCGCCATCCTCGGCAACCACGACGAGGCGGTCTTCCGAGACATCCGCTACGAACCCAGCGCAGCCGCCCGGCGTTCGACCGAATGGACCCGCACGCAACTCGGGCCCGACTACCGTGCCTTTCTGGCCGACCTGCCGATGACGGCACGCGAGGGGGACCGCCTGTACGTGCACGCCAGCGCGGCCGACCCCGAGCAATGGAGCTACGTCACCGAACCCGTGCTGGCCAGGCGCAGCCTGCAGGCGGCCGGCCTGCCCTATGTCTTCAGCGGCCATGTGCACGAGCCCACGCTGTACTACTTCGGCGCAGATGGTCGCCCGCAGGCCTTCGTGCCGGCATCCGGCGCCGTGGTGCCGGTGCCGGCCCGGCGGCAGTGGCTGTCCATCGACGGCACCTGCGGCC
>JANOJJ010000545.1:0-2928 GCA_031408155.1 Rubrivivax sp. | reverse complement strand
GGCAACCTGCTCGACAACGCGTCGTGTTACACGCAAGACGGCGGCCAGATCAGCCTGTCGGTCGTCACCAGTGGCGACACCCTGACGCTGACAGTGTCCGACAACGGCATCGGCATCTCGCCGCAGATGTTGGCGCGCGTCGCCGACCCGTTTGTCCAGGATACCCACGCCATCGGCATCAACGGCATCGGCCTGGGCATCGGCCTGACGATCGTGCACGCCGTGGTGCGCGCGCATGGCGGCACCCTGGTGGCCCACAGCGAGGGTATCGAACGCGGCAGTCGGTTCGTCGTGACCTTGCCGCTGGCAGCCACAGGGACGCCGGCACCCGCCCCCGGGCCTAAGCCCGGGTGACCCCCAGCCTCGGCCGGTGAACCCGCCCGAGTTCGCAGCGACAGCGCCAGCTTGCTGCGATGCACAATGCCCGCTTTGCAGCAGCATTGGACCCAGGCGCATGCGACGCGTTGTTTTCAACCACAAGGGTGGGGTCGGCAAGTCGACCATCACCTGCAATCTCGCCGCCATCGCCGCCCACCAGGGCCAGCGGTCGCTCGTGATCGACCTCGACCGGCAGGGCAACTCCAGCCGCTATCTGCTCGGCGACTCGCTCGACCCTGACACGCCCGGTGCTGCCGAGTTCTTCGACACGACCTTGAAGTTCATGCTGCGCGCGCCCAAAACCACCGACTTCATCGTCGAATCGCCCTGGGAGAACCTGCACCTGATGCAGGCCAGCGCCGCACTCGACGAACTGCACGGCAAACTCGAAAGCCGGCACAAGATCTACAAGCTGCGCGATGCACTGATCGAACTCGAAGGCGACTACGACTCGATCTGGATCGACACGCCGCCGGCACTGAACTTCTACACCCGCTCGGCGTTGATCGCGGCGCAGGCTTGCCTGATCCCCTTCGACTGCGACGACTTCTCGCGCCGCGCGCTCTACAGCCTGCTGGACAGCGTCAAGGAGATCCAGGCCGATCACAACCCGGGCCTGGTGGTCGAAGGCATCGTCGTCAACCAGTTCCAGGCCCGGGCAGCCCTGCCCAGGCGCACGGCACAAGAACTGGTCGACGAAGGTCTGCCCGTGTGTCAGCCCTACCTGAGCGCCAGTGTGAAGGTCAAGGAGTCGCACGAACAGGCGCGGCCTATGATCCACCTCGACCCGCAGCACAAGCTGACGCGGGAGTTCGTGGCGCTGTACGAATCGCTGGTTTGACCGCGGCGGCGTGCACGCTGCAGCCTCTCACGGCATGAATTCGATCCCGTTCTGCACCAACCCCACCAGGCCGATGTTGCTGGCGTTGAGCTCCAACTCCGCTGCCACTACGGTGAGCGTTCCCACGCTCAGGCCGGCCTCGAGCAGCGCCACCACCGGCGCCGCCTGCGCGACCGTTGGTGCGGAGCCGACCAGATTGGTCCACAGCAGCGTCACCACATCGGCCGGGCTGGTGTTGCCGGTGACGCCGACCGCCGCTGCGGCGAGATCGACATAGCTGACGCCGGAGTCGAGCAGCGACAAGCCGATGCCCACGAACTGCCGGTTGGCCACCGAGCCGGCACCAAACACGGCGCCCAGCAACTTGGCGGTCTGACCGGCGTGACCGTCCAGATCGAGCGCCAGCCGGGTGTCGCTGAAATGCAGGCGTTCGGTCGCGGGCAAGGTGTCGGATCCGGCAGAGTTCGGCTTTTCGATCGAATGCACACCGCCGGCCGAGCTCAGCGTGTACGCACTGCGTGCCAGCGGGTAGACCACGCTGTCCAGCCCGTTGCCGCCGTCCAGCGTGTCGACGCCCTGGGTGCTGTTGAAGGTGTCGTCGCCATCACTGCCTTCGAGCCGGTTGTCACCGACACTGCCGGTGAGCGTGTCGCGGAAGACGCTGCCGACCGCGTCTTCGATGTTGCGCAAGGTATCGTTGCCCAGGCCGCCGGTGGCCGTGCCGGCGCCGAGGTTGACGTTGACGGCGAAGGCGGCGCTGTAGAAGGCGGTTGAATCCACGCCGTCCAGCCCGTCTATGACGTCGTCGCCGCCGTTGCCCTCGAGGTGGTCGCGGCCGGCGCCGCCGGTCATGGTGTCGTTGCCGTCCAGACCCAGGAAGCCGATCGATTGATCGTTGCCGACGAAGCTGTCGTCGAAGCTGGAGCCGAACACCAGCTCGAACCTGGTGATGGTGTCGGACCTCTCAAGCGCGAGCGTATTGCCTTTCAGGACGCCGCCGCTGCCGCGCTGGAAGCGTCGCGGCCCCTGATTGACGCGGCCAGTCACTCGCTGACCATTGAGTGGCCGAACGAGGTCGTCTGGCTGGACGCAGACCCCACCCGCCTGACGCAGATTTTCAGTAATTTGCTGACCAACTCGGCGAAATACATGCGGTCCGGTGGCCAGATCAAGTTTTCGGCGCGCCGGCTAGGGGACAGCATCGTTATTTCGGTGCAGGACACCGGCCTGGGCATACCGGCCGACATGCTGGGCTCGGTATTCAATAGGTTCACACAGATCAACCGCACGCTTGACCGCGCTCAGGGCGGCCTGGGCATTGGCCTGTCACTGGTGAAGACGCTGGTGGAAATGCACGGCGGCTCGGTTCTGGTCGCCAGCGGTGGCAGTGACCTGGGTAGCACGTTCACCGTGATTTTGCCGACGGCCTCAAAGCTGGCGCCAGAGCTGCCGACACCCTCGGTCCCGCCGCTTGCTGCCGCTGTGGCTGGGTCTGCCAGGCACCGAATTTTGGTGGTCGACGACAACGTCGATGCCGCCGAGACCATGGTCATGTTGCTGGATCTGTCGGGCCACGATGCACGCGCGGCCTTTGGCGGCCAGGAAGCGCTGGAAGTGGCGCTTTCGTTTCGCCCCGATGTGGTGTTTCTCGACATCGGCTTGCCGGGCATGAACGGCTACGAAGTAGCGCGGCGGCTGCTGGCCTACCC
>JANOJJ010000544.1:0-2155 GCA_031408155.1 Rubrivivax sp. | reverse complement strand
GGGTTGACCTCGGCGCCGATGTAGACGATGCCGGATTCATCCAGCCGCGCCAGTTGCTGTTCGCTCAAGTTCGGAATGTCGCGCGTGATTTCCTCGGAACCCAGCTTGGTGTCGCGCGCCATCACCACCAGTTCCTCGATGTGGATCGAGGTGTAGCGGTCTTCGGCGACGACCCGTTCGCTGATCAGGATCGAATCCTCGAAGTTGTAGCCGTTCCAGGGCATGAACGCGACCAGCATGTTCTGGCCGAGCGCCAGTTCACCGAGGTCGGTCGACGCACCGTCGGCCACCACGTCACCCAAGGCCACCTGGTCGCCGCGCTTGACGATCGGGCGCTGGTGGATGTTGGTGTTCTGGTTGCTGCGCTGGTACTTGATGAGGTTGTAGATGTCGACGCCGACCTCACCGGCCACGGTCTCGTTGTCGTTCACGCGAATCACGATGCGGTTGGTGTCGACGTAGTCGACCTTGCCGCCGCGACGCGCAGTGACGACCGTACCCGAGTCGACCGCAGCGACGCGTTCGACACCGGTACCGACGAGTGCCTTTTCGGGGCGCAGGATCGGCACCGCTTGGCGCTGCATGTTTGCCCCCATCAGCGCGCGGTTCGCGTCGTCGTGCTCGAGGAACGGCACCAGCGACGCCGCCACCGACACGATCTGCGTCGGCGCCACGTCCATGTACTGCACGCGCTCGGGCGACAGCAGCACCGATTCGCCGTTTTCGCGCGCACTGACCAGTTCGTCGACCAGGCGGCCGTCGGCATCGAGCGAAGCGTTGGCCTGCGCGATCACGTACTTGCCCTCTTCGATTGCCGACAAGTAGTCGATCTGCATCGTCACCTTGCCGTCGATCACGCGGCGGTACGGTGTTTCGAGGAAGCCGTACTCATTGAGCTGAGCGTACAGCGCCAGCGAGTTGATGAGGCCGATGTTCGGGCCTTCAGGCGTCTCGATCGGGCACACCCGGCCGTAGTGGGTGGGGTGAACGTCGCGCACCTCGAAGCCGGCGCGCTCGCGCGTCAGGCCACCTGGGCCCAGGGCCGAGACGCGCCGCTTGTGCGTGATCTCGGACAGCGGGTTGGTCTGGTCCATGAACTGCGACAGCTGGCTGGCACCGAAGAACTCTTTGAGTGCCGCACTGATCGGCTTGGAGTTGATCAGGTCGTGCGGCATCAGGGCGTCGGTCTCGGCCTGGCCCAGGCGTTCCTTGACGGCCTTCTCGATGCGCGCCAGGCCCGAGCGGTACTGGTTCTCGGCCAGTTCGCCCACGCAACGCACGCGGCGGTTACCCAGGTGGTCGATGTCGTCCACGTCGCCATTGCCGTTGCGCAGGTCGACCAGGATCTTGACGACGTCGAGAATATCGTCGTTCGACAGGTTCATCCGGCCTTCGGGCGTGTCGCGGCCCACGCGGGCATTGAACTTCATGCGGCCCACCCGACTCAGGTCGTAAGTGTCCTCGCTGTAGAACAAGCGATGAAACAAGGCCTCGACCGCGTCTTCGGTCGGCGGCTCGCCGGGGCGCATCATGCGGTAGATGGCGACGCGGGCGGACAGTTGATCGGCCGTCTCGTCAGCGGCCAGGGTCTGGCTGATGTAAGCGCCCTGGTTGAGTTCGTTGGTGAACAGGCACTGGAGGTCCTTGATGCCGGCCACGCGCAGCTTCTTCAGCAGCGCTTCGGTCAGCTCTTCGTTGGCCTTGGCCACGATCTCGCCGGTGTCCGCGTCGACCATGTTGCGGGCCAGCACACGGCCGACGAGGAAGTCTTCCGGCACGCTGACGAAACCGGTGCCGGCGGTCTCGAGCTGCTTGACGTGGCGCGCGGTGATGCGCTTGTCCTTCTCGACGACCACGTTGCCGGCCTTGTCGGTCAGGTCGAAGCGCGCGACCTCGCCCTTCAGGCGCTCGGGCACGAAGTCCATCTGCCCGCCGATGTCCATCAGGCGGAAGCTGTCGTTCAGGAAAAAATGCGCCAGGATCGCTTCGGGGTTCAGCCCGATGGCCTTGAGCAGGATCGTCACCGGCATCTTGCGCCGGCGGTCGACGCGGAAGTACAGGATGTCCTTGGGGTCGAACTCGAAGTCGAGCCACGAGCCGCGGTAGGGGATGATGCGCGCGCTGAACAGGAGCTTGCCCGAACTGTGCGTCTTGC
>JANOJJ010000537.1:0-4355 GCA_031408155.1 Rubrivivax sp. | reverse complement strand
CTCCGCCCAAACCGGCCGGACGAAGCGCGGAATTTTTTGAGGAATCCGTTAGCGGTTCTTGGCGGACAGTCCGCCAGCCGCGGCCGCTGCGCGATTGGCTCCCACCGGCTTGGTCGAGGGCACAAGCTGCTGGCCGGCCTCAGCCAGGCCTCGCAAGTGCTGGTGCAGGACGCACGCGAGCGCAAGCTCGATCGACACCTCTTCAACGAGGCCTACTTGATGCACACCAGCACCAGCCCGCAGTACGCCATCATCGCCAGTTGCGACGTGGCTGCGGCGATGATGGAGTCGCCCGGCGGCCCGGCGCTGGTGGAAGAGAGCATCCTCGAGTCGCTCGACTTCCGCCGCGCGATGCGCAAGGTCGACAAGGAGTTCGGCCGCGACTGGTGGTTCAAGGTCTGGGGCCCGGACAAGCTGGCCCTCGAAGGCATGGGCAAGAGCAGCGACTGGGTGCTCAGGGCCGGCGCCAAGTGGCACGGCTTCGGCGCGCTGGCCGACGGCTTCAACCTGCTCGACCCGATCAAGTGCACGCTGATCACGCCGGGGCTGGATCTGTCGGGCAAGTTTGCCAAGACCGGTATCCCGGCGTCGATCGTCACCAAGTTCCTGGTCGAGCACGGGGTGGTGGTCGAGAAGACAGGCCTGTACTCGTTCTTCATCATGTTCACCATCGGCATCACCAAGGGGCGCTGGAACACCCTGCTGACGGCGCTGCAGCAGTTCAAGGATGACTACGACAAGAATGCGCCGATGTGGCGCATCCTGCCCGAGTTCTGTGCGGCACACCCGCGCTACGAGCGCATGGGCTTGCGTGACCTGTGCCAGTCGATCCACGAGATGTACGCCAAGAGCGACATCGCGCGGCTGACCACCGAGATGTACCTGTCGGACCTGCAGCCGGCAATGAAGCCCAGCGAGGCCTATGCCTACATCGCGCACCGCAAGACCCAGCGCGTGCCGATCGACGAACTCGAAGGGCGCATCACGACCTCGCTGCTAACGCCCTATCCGCCGGGCATTCCGCTGCTGATCCCGGGTGAGCGCTTCAATCGCCGGATCGTCGACTACCTGAAGTTCGCGCGCGGCTTCAACCAGGCCTTCCCCGGTTTCGACACCGACGTGCATGGTCTGGTGGAACTCGAATCGGACGGCGGGCGCGGCTACTTCGTCGACTGTGTGGGCGACTGACGGGCGACTGACCGGCGACTGACGGGCGACTGAGGTTGGCGCTGGCCGATTGCGGACCTGCGGGCAAGGCGCCGCGCGGCGAACCCAGCGGTCAACGGGCGTCGGGGTCGGCGATCGCGATGTGGCTGAAGCCACCGTCGACGTAGACGATCTCGGCGCTGATGCCCGAGGCCATGTCCGACAGCAAGAAGGCGGCCGTGTTGCCGACGTCGTCGATGGTGATGGCGCGCCGGATCGGCGTGGTGGCTGCAAATTCGGCCAGCAGCTTGCCGAAATCCTTAATGCCCGAAGCGGCCAGGGTTCTGATCGGGCCGGCCGAGATCCCGTTGACGCGGATGCCGCGGCCGCCCAGGCTCTGGGCCAGGAAACGCACGCTCGATTCGAGCGATGCCTTGGCCAGACCCATGGTGTTGTAGTTGGGCAGCACCCGCACCGAACCCAGATAGGTCAGCGTCAGCAGGGCGGCGCCGGGGCGCAGGCGCGGCGCCGCAGCCTTGGCCATCGCCGGAAAGCTGTAGGCCGAGATCTCGTGCGCGATTCGAAAGGCCTCGCGACTGAAGCCCTCGAGGAAGTCGCCCGAGATCGACTCCCGCGGCGCGAACGCGATCGCATGCACGAAGCCGTCGAACTCGGGCCAGGCGTCGCCGAGCTGCCTGAACAGGCGCTCGATCTGGGCGTCTTCACCGACGTCGCAGTCGAACACCAGATCCGAACCGAATTCGTTGCCGAACTCGACGGTGCGTTCCCTGAATCGTTCACCGACGTAGCTGAAGGCCAGTTCGGCACCGTGCTTGTGGCAGGCCTTGGCGATGCCGTAGGCGATGGAACGGTTGGACAAAAGTCCGGTGATGAGCAGACGCTTGCCGTCGAGGATCCCCATGTGTGCTCCGACACTCCTTCTTTGAAGCCGGCGATTGTGGCACGCAGACTCCAGGCCCTTGCTGTGACGCGATGGGCACGTCTATAATTCTCTTTTTCCCGGGTAAGGCTGCGTGGGCTGAATCTTCCAGCCCATTTTTTTTGTTCGTTCGTCTTTTTGGGTCCTGTCTTCGGTGACGGGAGTCGTGAGCGGCGGCGGTAGCACCCGGGCCAAAGGGCACGGTGCGTGCCAGCCTTGAACGACACTGGAGCGAGCGAAGATTTTGGCAGCACGGACACACGCAGCGGATGACGCGCAGGGTGGCAAGGCAAACGCCCTCCCGAGCGGGGTTGGGCTGGGTCTCCCGTCCCGACCCGATGCTCGCAGCGCGATCGACACCACGGTCACCGGCCTGGGCTACGAGCTGGTCGAGGTGGAGCGCGCGTTGCGCGGTCTGCTGCGCGTCACGATCGACCGCCTGCCGGGCAAGAGCTACCCGTCGGGCGACAGCGAATTCGTGACCGTCGACGACTGCGAGCTCGTCACGCGGCAACTGCAATACGCGCTCGAGGTCGACGCTGTGGCGTACGAACGCCTCGAGGTGTCGTCGCCGGGGTTGGATCGACCGCTCAAGACGCAAGCGCATTTCGAGCGCTTCGCTGGTTTGCAGGTGAGCCTGACGCTCAAGCAGCCGTTTCAGGGCCGCAAGGCCTTCAAGGGACTGCTCGGGCGCGATGAGCAAGGCTGGACCCTGGTCTTCGACGAGGGCAAGAACGGTGAACAGGTGTTGGGCTTTGCGCTCGAAGAGGTCCGTGAGGCACGACTGGTGCCGGTGCTGGACTTCAAGGGGCGCAACAGCCGCAGCGCAGACGCCGCGGACAAGAATGCGGCCGCTGCGGCAAGTGCCGCGGCCCGTGTCGCGCTGGACGGAGGTCAGGATCGATGAATCGCGAAATGCTCATGCTGGTGGACGCCATCTCGCGCGAGAAGACGGTCGAGCGTGAGGTGGTGTTCGGCGCCGTCGAAGCGGCGCTGGCATCGGCCACCAAGAAGCTGCAGGGCGGTGAGGTCGACATCCGCGTCGCGGTCGATCGCGACACCGGCAACTACGAGACCTTCCGCCGCTGGCTGGTCGTGCCCGACGAGGCCGGGCTGCAGAACGCCGATGCCGAGGAGATGCTGTCGGACGCCGTCGACCGCATCTCCGACATCGAGGTCGGCGACTACATCGAGGAAGCCGTCGAGTCGCTGACCATCGGGCGCATCGGCGCGCAGGCAGCCAAGCAGGTGATCCTGCAGAAGATCCGCGACGCCGAGCGCGAACAGCTGCTCAACGATTTCCTGTCGCGCGGCGATCGCGTTTTCGTGGGTACCGTCAAGCGGCTGGACAAGGGCGACATCATCGTCGAGAGCGGGCGCGTTGAAGGGCGCCTCAAGCGCAGCGAGATGATCCCCAAGGAGAACCTGCGCAGCGGCGATCGCGTGCGCGCCTTCATCCTGGGTGTCGACCCCACGCAGCGCGGCCCGCAGATCATGCTCTCGCGCAGTGCGCCGGGCTTCATGATCGAGCTGTTCGCGCAGGAAGTGCCCGAGATCGAGCAAGGCCTGCTCGAGATCAAGAGCTGCGCCCGCGACCCGGGTTCGCGCGCCAAGATCGCGGTCGTCTCGCATGACCGGCGGGTCGACCCCATTGGTACCTGCGTTGGCGTGCGCGGTTCGCGTGTCAACGGCGTGACGACCGAGCTTGCCGGCGAACGCGTCGACATCGTGCTGTGGTCGGACGACCCGGCGCAGTTCGTGATCGGCGCGTTGGCGCCGGCCAACGTGGTGTCGATCGTGGTCAACGAAGAGCCGCACGTGATGGACGTGGTCGTCGACGAGGAGAACCTCGCCATCGCCATCGGCCGTGGCGGCCAGAACGTGCGCCTGGCGTCCGAGCTGACCGGCTGGCGCATCAACATCATGACGGCCGAGGAGTCGCAGGCCAAGCTGGCCACCGAGAGCGAGTCGGCGCGCAAGATCTTCGTCGACAAGCTCGACGTCGACGAGGAAGTTGCCGACATCCTGATCGCTGAAGGGTTTACCAGCCTCGAGGAAGTGGCCTATGTGCCGCTGCAGGAAATGCTCGAGATCGAGTCCTTCGACGAAGACACGGTGCAAGAGTTGCGCCCGCGACCCGGGTTCGCGCGCCAAGATCGCGGTCGTCTCGCACGACAAGCGGGTCGATCCGATCGGCACCTGCGTCGGCGTTCGCGGCTCGCGCGTCACCGCGGTGACGAACGAGCTGGCGGGCGAGCGGGTCGACATC
>JANOJJ010000502.1:0-4359 GCA_031408155.1 Rubrivivax sp. | reverse complement strand
GCAGCTTCACGCTCGCGGCCAACCGGCTGCACCTCACGCAGTCGGCCGTCAGCGTGCTGATCGGCGAGTTCGAACGCGCGGTCGGCCTGCGCGTATTCGACCGCACGACGCGGCTGGTGCATGGCGACATCTCGCCGGCGTCGGCGGCGCGCGACCCGGTGAGCGAGCAGTTCCCGAGCCTGGCCTTGCTGCACCGCCAGCTGTCGCGCCCCGGCGCCGCCGATGAAGCGCCGTGCATCCTGACGCTGACCAACGGGTGGGGACAGTTCGAGTTCCGCGCCGAACGCCTGGCGGCGGTGGGGAGCGACCATCCGGCCCTGATCGGCGTCACGATCCAGCACCTGGAGCCGCGCGAAGTGGGTGCGCTCAAGGTGCTCGAATCGCTGCCGCTGTCGGTGGCGCAAAAGAAAGTCTGCGCGTTGCTGCTGCAGGGCCTGTCACAGCCGCAGATCGCCGAGCGACTGACCGTCTCGCCGCACACCGTGGTCGATCATGTGCGCAAGATCTACCGCAGGCTTGATGTGCATTCGGTTGACGACCTGCGGGCCCGGCTTGCCGAACGATCCGGGCCTTGAAGGCCGATCGACCGGCCCGCCGCACGACCCAGGTTTGACGCGCGGGCAGCGAGATTTTCGAGCGCTGGAGCTCGCAAGACGGGTCACCCTAGAAAGGGCAGTTGACCGCATTCCTGCGCTGGATACGGCGCACGAATGCTGGCGATTTCACTCACGACGACCATCACCTCATGGGTGACAGCGCTACGCACCCGAGTAAGTACCGGCCGTTTGATGGCGCGAGCCGGTCATTTCGGCCGCGAACGAGCGTTCGCGGCGCGCTAAAGCGGCGTCACTCCCGGTGGTAGGGGTGCCCCTCCAGCACCGACCAGGCGCGATACAGCGCCTCGGCCAGCAGCACACGCGCCAAGGCATGCGGCAGGGTCAGGTCCGACAAGCGCAGCGTCTCGTCGGCCGTGGCCTCGAGCGTGGGGTGCAGTCCGTCGGGGCCGCCGATCACGAAGGCCACGTCGCGTCCGTCGCCGCGCCACAAGCGCATGCGCTCGGCGACCTGCGCGGTGCTCAGGCGCGCACCGCGTTGATCGAGCAGCACGCGACGCACGCCCTTGGACAAGGCGGTTTCGATGCGCCTGGCCTCGGCCGCGATGCACTGCGCAGCGCTCTTGCCCTGGCGCGGCTCGGCCTTCACGGCCTTGAGCTCGAGCCGCATTTCGGGCGGAAAGCGCTTGGCAAAGTCGGCCCAGGCCAGGTCGGCCCAAGCCGGCTGGCGCTGGCCCACGGCCACCACCAGCAGCTTCACGGCATCAGCCCTTGCGCGTCGTCTTGCCTGGGGCCGCCTTGCCTGGGCCCGCCTTGCTCGGCGCTGACTTGCGTGCCGGCGCCTTGGTGGCCGCCGACGACACCGTTGTCCGGGCCCCGGTCCTGGCAGCCGTCTTGCGCGCGGGCCCCTTCGCAGCCACGCGCTTGAAGGCCGCCATCCGGTTGGCATCCTTGTGCTCTGCGGCCTTCCTGGCTGCCGGGTGTTTGGACGCCACCTTCTTGCGCGCAGCCTTGTTGGCCGGCAAGCGGGGCGCGTCGACTTGCTCACTGGCCTTGACCAGGCCGGTGATGTTGTCGCCCAGCTTCATCTTGACCGCCTTGCCGCCCCAGATCTCTTCGAGGTTGTAGTACTCGCGGATCGCTGGCTGCAGGATGTGCGCGACCGCCGCGCCACAGTCGACGATGATCCATTCGCCGTTGTCCTCGCCCTCGGTGCGCAGCACGCCCATGCCACGCTTCTTGACCGTCTCGCGCACGCTCGACGCCAGCGCCCTGGTCTGCCGGTTGCTGTTGCCCGAGGCGATGATCACGCGCTCGAACAGCGGCGACAGGTGTTCGGTGTTGAAGACGGCGATGTTCTGCGCCTTCACGTCCTCGAGGCCATCGACGATGGCCCGTTGCAGCTTTCGGATGTCCATTCAGCTCCCACGGCCGGGTTACAGCCACGCCCTTCAGTGATGCGCGGGGCGAAAAAGCCCCTGCTGGTCAATATAGCGTGCCACTTCGGGTGGCACCAGATGGTCGATCCCCTCACCACGCGACACCCGCAGGCGGATGTCGGTGGCGGCGATGTCGAGCATGGGCAGCGGCACCACCTGGTGCGGATGGCGCAGCACCTCGGGCTGCACCGGCGCCAACTTGCCCGGCCGGTTGGCCACCGCCAGCAGCACGCGCTGCAGCAGATCCTGCCAACCGACCCAGGTGTGCAAGCCGGCGTATTGGTCCTGACCGATGAGCAAGACGAGCTGCGCGCCCGGGTGCTCGGCCTGCAGTTCGCGCACGGTGTCGAGCGTGTAGCTCGGGCCCTGGCGGTCGATCTCGCGGCGGTCGAGCACGAAACGCGATTCGTCGGCAATGGCCAGGCGCAGCATCGCTTCGCGCTGCGCGGCGGCCGTCATCGCGCGCTCTTTCTGCCACGCCTGGCCGGCCGGGATCCACAGCACGCGGTCGAGCCGCAGTTCGGCCAGCGCGGTGCGCGCCAGGGCCAGGTGGGCGTTGTGCACCGGGTCGAAGCTGCCGCCGAAGACGCCCAGGCGCAGCCTCGTCAACGCCAGTCCGCCCAGTCGCGCGGGCGCAGGAAGTCGCTGTACAGCCGCGCTTCGGGCGTGCCGGCGTCGGGCTTCCAGTCGTAGCGCCATTTCACGATCGGCGGCATCGACATCAGGATGCTCTCGGTGCGCCCGCCGGACTGCAGGCCGAACAGCGTGCCGCGGTCGAACACGAGGTTGAACTCGACATAGCGGCCGCGCCGGTAGGCCTGGAAATCGCGCTCGCGCTCGCCGTAGGGCAGCGCGCGGCGGCGCTGCACGATCGGCAGGTAGGCGCCGAGGAAAGCGTCACCCACCGCGCGTTGCAGCGCAAAGCTCTGCTCGAAGCCGAACTCGTTGAAGTCGTCGAAGAAGACGCCGCCGATGCCGCGCGGCTCGTTGCGGTGCTTGAGGAAGAAGTACTCGTCGCACCACTGCTTGAAGCGCGGAAACAGGGTCGGGCCGAAGGGTGCCAGCGCAGCCCGGCAGCTGCGGTGGAAATGGGCCGCGTCGTCCTCGAAGCCGTAGTAGGGCGTCAGGTCCATGCCGCCGCCGAACCACACCACCGGGTCCTTGCCAGCGGGCAAGGCGGCAAACATGCGCACGTTCATGTGCACGGTCGGCACGTACGGGCAGCGCGGGTGGAAGACCAGCGATACGCCCATCGCCTCGAACGGCGCACCGGCCAGCTCCGGGCGGTGTTGGCTGGCCGACGGCGGCAGCGCCTGGCCCTTTACATGGCTGAAGTTGCAGCCGCCGCGTTCGAGCAGGTTGCCCTGCTCGACCAGTTGCGACAGCCCGTCGCCCTGCAGAGGGCCGCCGGCCGGACGCGTCCAACCATCGCTGACGAAGGGTTTGCCGTCCTCGGCCTGCATCGCGCTCACGATGCGTTGCTGCAGGCCGAGCAGGTACTCGCGGACGGGGGCGGTGTCGATCATGTGCGGACAGCCGGGCCAGGCGTGGCAGGTCGGGGTAAGGGGGGTAAGGGGGTAAGGGTGCGGCAGGACGGGTCAATGTCTGATCGCGCGGTGGCCGATGTCGCTGCGCCACTGCGCGCCGTCGAAGTGAATCGTCTGCACGCCTTCGTAGGCCCGTTGCTGTGCCAGCCGCACCGAGTCTCCGAGCGCGGTGACGCACAGCACACGGCCGCCGCTGGCGTGCAATCGGCCGTCGTCGAGGGTGGTGCCGGCGTGGAAGACCTTCAGGTCGTCGGCCAGCGGCGTGCTGGCGCTGATCAGGTCGCCCCGACGTGGCGCGGCCGGATAGCCGGCAGCGGCCATCACCACGCCGAGCGCGGTGCGGCGGTCCCATTGCAGTTCGACCTTGTCGAGCGTGCCGTCGGTGGCGTGCATCAGCACTTCGAACAGATCGCTCTTCAGCCGCATCAGGATGACCTGCGCTTCGGGGTCACCAAGCCGGCAGTTGAATTCGACCGTGCGCGGCACGCCATGCGCGTCGATCATCAGCCCGGCGTAGAGGAAGCCGGTAAAGGGCATGCCCACGCGCGCCATGCCGGACAGCGTCGGAGCGATGATGTCCTGCATCACCTTGGCGTGCACATTGGGCGTGACCACCGGCGCCGGTGAATAGGCGCCCATGCCGCCGGTGTTGGGCCCGCTGTCGCCGTCACCGACGCGCTTGTGGTCCTGGCTGGTGGCCAGCGCCAGCACGTGCACACCGTCGGCGATGACGATGAAGCTGGCTTCCTCGCCGGCCATGAACTCTTCGATCACCACCCGCGCGCCGGCGGCGTTGTGCACCACGCCCAGCGAGTTGGC